>JAHBVI010000081.1 GCA_019637635.1 Anaerolineae bacterium | reverse complement strand
GCCGGGCTTACGTTTCTCTGCCCGATTATAGTCGAGTAGCTATATTGGATACTGTCGCGCATACATACATCAGCTCGATAGATATGGCCGCTGCCGGTTGTTATTATCCCTACCAGGTGACCATGTCGCCCGATGAGAGCCTGGTCTTTGTGGCTTGCAGTTCCTCTGTGGCCGTGATAAATACCGCGACGAATACCGTTATCCAAAACATTAATTTGCCCGCATCTGCCTATGACATTGCCTTTGTGCAAAATGGCGCTTATGCCCTGGTAACAGTGCCGGATTATTCCGTTGTTGTAGTGGTATCAACCACTACCTTCACCATTGTTAACAACATCATTACCTCAAATCCGCCAGAACGTGTGGCTGCTCACCCGTATCTGGATTATGCTTACGTAACAGTTGGCTACGGGGGTTTGGTGGTTATTGATGTCAACACCTTTTCTGTTGTGCAAAACATTGCCTTGTCTGGTTATGCTTACGATGTCATTGTTTCCCCCGATGGGCAATTGATTTTTGCCAGCAACACTAACTATCCGGCTGGTCTGCATGTCATAGACGCCAATACAAACACAGTGGTGGCCATCATCCCTGCCCCTGGTAGTGTGTATCACCTGTCTATCACCCCAGATGGAGAAACTGTGTTTGGCGGCGGCGGGTACAACGGTATATACGTTTTTGACGTGCCCACCCTAACCAATGTGACAACCATTTACGGAGTTGGCGATGCTTATAACCCGGTGGTAAATTGTACTGGCGATGAGCTGTATGTAGGCGGCGGTTATAATGACTACGTTCCGGTTGTAGACATTCCTGGCTACACTGTAACAAACTATGTTTCACTAGGCGGATATTATGGGCCTCGAGGTATTGCCATATGTCCTGATTTTGCGATTAGCGGCGTTGCATTGTTGCCGACAACGCAGATCAATGATGCGGCATTAGGGGAAACGGCCGTACATGAATTAACCCTGGTCAATGCCACGGATATGGCTGATAGCTATGACCTGACATTGGCGGGGCATAGTTGGGACAGTGCCCTGTCAACGTCGCAGGTTGGGCCGCTTCAGCCCGGCGAAACAGTTACTTTTACCGTCAGCGTGACCGTGCCGCTGGGGGCTGATTGGTATGATGTAGATGATGGGACGGTGAATGCCACTTCGGTAACCAGCCCTACCATCTATACTGCTACCGCTATTGCGACGACGCAGGCTTATGCCTCTGCACAGATTAGTGTGACGCCGGAAGAATTTTCCTCCACGCAGTTTGCCCATGAGGTTGTGACCCAGGCGCTGAGCATCAGCAATGGCAATGGGATTACCCTGACTTATGAGACAGCAGCCCGCCCACGTGGTTTAGATGTTGTGGCCCAGTTGGGACACGGCCGTAGTGACCATGAAATTCAGGCGCTTCTGGCTCAGGCAAGCCAAACGGAGGATGAACACAATACAGGTTTGCCCACCATTGGCCGTTATACGCCAGAGGAGTTGCGTCAACTGCAGGGGCCGGTCAACATCCTGGCCTGGACTCTATACACCGATTATTATGAGGAGTACACAAATGTACTCAATGCCATTGCCCAATATGCAACCTACTCGCTAACCGAGACCACTGCGACCGATCCCACCGAACTGGCGGGATTGTTGCAACAGGCCGATGTATTCTTGATGCCAGAACAGGAGTATGCAGGTTACTCTACCATGTATAACCTGGGACAGTCCTGGCAAAACGCCCTCAACGACTTCCTGGCAAGTGGCAGCACAATAGTCTTGATGGATCATTGCAATGTGACAATTGGTATGCTTCCAGGCGCCGGGCTAATGGATATAACCTTTTATGATTGTTGGGGTGATGTACCATTGGATGTTGTCAATCCCGACCATCCGGTGACGCAGGGTCTGCCGCCTTCTTTTATTGGTATGAATGGGAGTGTCCAGTATTTAACAACCAGCGGTCAGACCCTTGTTGCCCATCAATCCAATGGCTATGTTAACGTAGCTGTGGATGAGATTGCCAGTGGTCGTGTTGTTTTGATGGGGCTTGACTTTTACAGCTACAACGATGAGATGGCCCGTCTGCTGGCCAATGCCGTCCTCTGGCAAGGTGGCGATGTTTCCTGGCTGTATACAGTGCCGGAATCGGGCAGCGTGGCGACAAATGATACGGCCGTTGTGAACGTAGTCATGGATGCCACCAACCTTCAACCAGGGGACTACACCGCCAATTTGCAGATAAGCCACAATGATGAAAACCAAAACACGCTGCTGCTGCCGGTCACAATGACCGTGCAGCCGACGGCGAACATGGGGTGGGTAGAAGGTACAATTACCGATGCCGGTACAGGTTTACCGCTGCAAGCGACCCTTATTGCGCAGGGACAACCTTACACCATTACCTCAGATGCCAACACCGGCCATTACCAATTGTGGCTGGATGCCGGCAGCTATACGTTGCAGGTTTCGGCCAATGGTTACGTCACAGAAACACAATCTGTAAACATTGTGGCGCAGCAAGGGATCATCCAGGATTTTGACCTGGTGCTGAATGTGCCCGTTATCGGGGTGACACATGAGGATATGGCCGTAGCCCTGGATGTGGGCATGGCGACCTCCCGTGTTTTTACCATTACTAATGACGGCCCGGCATTGCTGGAGTTTGACATTTTGAAAACTGCCACCGGTTATACACCGCTGGCCTATGTGCGTGATAGACTCAACCTGGCGCTGCCGGAAACGGCCGTTACCACATCGCCTGCCCCTGGCCCCCTGGCAAATGTTCCTACGGCCGTTCATGTGGGCGGCAACCCTGTCCTTATCATCCAGGATTATTATCCCTGGGGGATTGACTCCATCCAGCAAATCCTGAATAACAACGGTATTGCCTACGACCAGGTCAACTCCAGCTATATGGCTACCATTGACCTTTCTGCCTATGAACTGGTCATTATTCCGAGTGATCAAAGTTTCGACTTTTACAATGCCTGGGATGCCAACATCGGACGATTTGAAGCATATGTGGAGGCCGGTGGCGCCTTGTGGTTGTCCGGGACAACCCAGGGGGAAACCCCGTTAATGCCTGAGGGTGTTGTTAACCAGTTTGGGACAGATGATTACAATGACGTTTTGCTGCCTGCCCATCCCTGGGTAGCTGGTGTGTCCGGGCAGATATCTGGAAGTTCTGCCAGCCACAACTACTTTACCAACTTATCCCCTGGCTCGCAGGTAGTAGCCCAGTCTACGGGCTATGGTCAGGCAACATTGGTTGACTATGGCATGGGCGCCGGCCGCATCATGCTGACAGGCCAGACTTTGGAAATTGCCTGGTGGTATAACTGGGACGCTGCCCCCATTCTGGAAAATTCGTTGCTGGATATGTATGTCTGGCAGCCAGGAGATGTTCCCTGGTTGATTGTTGAGCCGATTTCGGGCACGGTTTCCGGATATAGTTCAGTGGTAGGCGAAGTCATTTTTGACGCGGCCGGCCTCCAGCCGGGCGCCTATACCGCCAATATGATCATCAAGAGCAATGATCCGGTCAACGGCCGTGTCACTATTCCCGTGACTATGACCGTTTCTCCCGCCGCAGGCATGGGCCGGGTGATGGGCACGGTCACTGACCTGTGGACGGGCGACCCGCTGACGGCAACCGTGCAGTTGGTGGGCGTCTACACTGATACGGCCGATCCCGACTACTCCATCTGGGCAGATGCGGGCAATTACACCCTGGTTGCCTCGGCCAGCGGCTACATGACCGGCACATATAATGTTGTCATTCCGGCTAATGGCGTGGTGGTGCAGGATATTGCCCTGGAACCGGCACAGCCACGATTGGAGGATATGCCACAGGAGTTGGTGATCACGGCCGTGCCCGGCCACCTCATCCCCCATACCTTCACCCTGGCCAATACCGGCCCCCTACCTCTAGACTACACCTGGCACGAGGTTGCGCCCAATCTGCACCAACCGGAAACGCCGGTTGACCTCACCGGTAAAGTCATTATGTATGATATGGCGCACGGCCAGGGCAGCCTGGCTAATTACAGTACGCTGGCCACCGCCCTCCACAACGCCGGCGCCCTGGTCACGACCAATTTCGCCTTCCCCATCACGGCCAATACTCTGAACAACGTAGATGTATTGTGGGTGGATTGCTGTGGCTACACCAACTGGACGTTTGCCGAATTACAGGTGGTGAATATCTGGATGGAGGCCGGCGGTGCAGTGTTGGTACATAGCGAAAGCTATCCCGCGGCGGCTGACGTGGCTGGTATCTACAACATCACCTACGATTGCTGCCAGTACAGCTATGGCACCACCACCGATATTTCGCCCCATCCTACCACGGCCGGCGTCAGCGCCATTTACCTGGATTACAGTTACTATACGCTCAACTACACCGCGGCCGCCAACGCGGTGGTGCGCGATACGAATGGCTATGCCCAGGCGGTGGCCCAGGAGCAAAACGGCGGCAAAATGGTGGTGATTGATAGTTCACTCTTTGACAATTACCGTATTACCCAGGCCGATAATATGCTCTTTGCCATGAACGTGATGAACTGGTTGGCGGCTCCGGCATATGGCGACGTGCCCTGGTTGTCGGTTTCGCCGCTCAGTGGCGCCATTGCCGGACATGACGTGCAGGAGATGACGGTGATGGTGGACACCACCGGTCTGGCCATCGGTACACATGAGGCGGTGCTGGCGCTGGAACACAACGATCCCGCACACTCGTCACCAATTTTGCTGCCGGTAACGGTGCAGGTGGTGGCGCAGACGGCGGCCGTTACCTTGACGCCCATGACAACCAGCGGCAGCGGCCTGCCAGGTACGCCGGTCACGTATACATTGACGGTGCAGAACAGCGGCAATGGGCCAGACACGTTTGCCATCTCTGTGAATGGCGGTTGGACGGCAACGCCCTCTATCGTCACCACAGCGGAGCTAATGCCCGGTCAGAGCCAGCAATTCACCGTGGTGGTGCAAATACCGGCCAATGCTGACCCGGATAGTATGGACGACACGGCCGTGACTGCCACTTCCCAATTCAACACCGCAATTGCTCAAACCGTGACCTTAACCACTACCGCCACTGTCGTCAGCAGTACCGTATACATCTACTTACCGGCAATTCTCAAGCCGTAGGCAAGATAAAAAGAGAGGGATTCAATCGAATCCCTCTCTCTTTATTACACCGGTTCTGAACGGCGTGGGGTTGTTTTCTTGGGTGCTGGCGGCGGTGGTTCGGCGGGTGTTTCGCTGCCGCTGTCTTCGCCGGGGAAGGGCACATCTTTCAAAATATCGCGCATCACAAACGCCTTCACAATGTCATCGGCCGAACCCATTTGCAGCATGGCGCGGGTGTTGCCGGCCAGGGAGCGGGCCACTTCCAATTTGATCAAACCTACGTCATATTCGGCCGCTTCCGGGTATTTTTGCAGCCGTTCTTGAAGCTTTTGCAGGCGCAGATCTTCCGCCGCTGCTTCCAGCTCCACCAGGCGCAGCCGCGCTTCCGCCCGTTGAATCTGTATCTCGATAGATTCTTTGTCCCGCTCTACTTCCGCCTCCACCTCTTGCATGGCTAACTCTTCCGAGTCGGTCTGGCGGCGTTTGGCCAGGGCTTGTCTTTGTTTTTGCTCCTCTTGTTGCAGCATGGCTAACTGGCGCGCTTCTAACGACTGCATAAATTCGGCCGGTGGTTGGGCATAGGTGACGCTGAGATTGGTCACGGTGACACCATAGGGGGCAACGGCCGTGCTCAACTCCTCCAACATATAGTTCAAATCCTGCTTCTTCAAATCCACCACCTGCTCCACAGTGATGTGGCGCATCATCGAACGCAGCCCATCCTGGCATACCGCCTGGAATACCTGGTCAAAATCGGCCGCGGAAATGTTGTAGACGAACTTGTAAGGGTCGGTGATGCGAAACGTGATCAGCATGTCCACGTTGGCGCGCACACTATCCTGGGTTGGCAGTTCCACCAGGGGCACGTCAAAGGGAATTTCCCGGTTGGTGATCAGGTAGGCCACCACAATCCAGGGCGGCAGGAGTGTCATACCGCTGCCGATGGTGCGCAGGTAACGGCCGCCACGTGTCAGAATAGCGGTAGAGCCTTCGGGGATGCGCACAATCAAGGAGCGGTAAATACCCAGGATCAGCAGGATGACGCCTAACAAAACGGCTACTGAAGCCAAAGCGAAGTTGTCAAAGAAAAACCCTGACAAAAAGGCGACGACAAACGATACAACGGCCAGGGCCATGACGTCATTGCGAATGCGAAACGGCCGTGTCGGGATAATGATAATAGGGATACGGCCGCTGGCGTCTCGCCGGGTGAAGGCCATGGCCGCCTCTTCCAATGGCACCTGCTCCTGGGTGAGCTGGGTATAACTGGGGGGTGATGCAGAAATAACTGTCTCGTCTTCCATCTCTCCAATCTCCAATCTCCAATCTCCAATCTCCAATCTCTATTCTCCCAATCACCGATTCCCATTTGACATCCGCGACTGGCGAATCGCCCGGTTACGCCGGTAAGCAATGGGCACGGGCGGTTCGGCTGGCGGCGGTTGGGCGGGAATAAAGGGGGCAAAGAGACGGCTGTCCGGCAAAATTTGGGGCGGCCGTCCGGGCAAGACGCCGGCGGGTAGAGGGGGGTCGCTGAAACGGCCGTACACATACCGGAATACGTCTCGCCCCACCGCCGCAATGGGCGCCGCCGCCAGTACCCATATCCAGCCAAACTCACTCAAGGCCACAATCACCATCACCAAAACCGCCGGGTGAATATCAATGTAACGCCGTTCCACGCGCGGGGCGACAAACGAATTCACCAACCACTGCACCACAATATGGAGAAGAACGACGGCGACGGCCGTGTCAACTCCCCGTACCAGCGCCAGCATAAACAGGGCCACGGCGGCGATGATCGGGCCTAAAAAGGGGATTAGCTGAAACAATCCCACCAGCACCGCAACCACCGCTTTGTACCGGAATTCTTCCCATCCCAACGCCTCTAATACCAGCGCCCCCAGGTAAATGCCAACACCGGCAGCGATAGCCAGGATCACCTGCCCCTCAAAAAAGGCGCGGAACGGCCGGTCAATCAGGTGTATTACCGCCCAAAAATCCCGGCGTATCGGTGGCGGCACATTCCGGTTAACGGCTCGTAAGCCTACCTGATGATCCCGCAGCACATCTAACAACCACGCCGGAATCACCAAAAAGCCCAGGACAAAACCAATGGTATTAACCAGAGACAAAATGCCTCCCAATCCCAGGCTAACTGTCTGACGAATGACCAGGTCCAGCCTGGTCTGGGCCGTTTCGGCGGCCACATCTATCATGTCATAGATTGTACCTTGTATGGGTGTGGGCAGAGTTTGCACAAAAGCGTTTAACCGGGCGGCCATTTCTTGCATTTCTTCTGGTGTGGGTAGATTGCTGTAAATAAAGTTCAACTGCAAACTTAATAGCGGTACCAATTCCAGGAAAAAAAAGGCCAGACCCGCCAGCACGGCCCCTAGCGTGAGCAAAATGGCCACCGTGCGCGGCAAAAAGCGATCCAGCCAGTTGACCACCGGCAGCAGGGCATAAGCAACCACTGCGCCCACCGCAAACGGCGCCAATGCCGGCCAGGTACTCACCGCCAGCCACAGCAGAAGAGTGAGCATGCCCAGAGCCAACCCCATACGCACTAACTGCGAAGGTGTTAACGAGCGCAGACGTACTCCTAGTTGCCGCCAGGACTGGCGGGCATGTAAGACAGATGGTTCAGTTACAGATTCTTTAGGTGTTGTTGATTGTTCGTTCATACCGATACTTGGGTGGACGGCCGTGCCTGCTTCCCTTTACGCAGCCGACCGATCCATTTATCTATTTCTACGACTACAAACACAATGGCACTGGCGGCGATGGCGATGCCCAGGTCTCTGGCGTTCAGCGGTCGCGTGTCAAAGATCGTTTGCAAAAAGGGAATATATAGCAGAGCCAGTTGCAAGACAAAGGTCAATAATACAGCGCCAATCATCGTCCGGTTGGTGAAAAAGCCAATGGAAAAGACCGACTCGGTGTTAGACCGAATGGCCAGGGCGTTGCCCATTTGCGCCAATACCAGGGTGGTAAAAATCATGGTGCGCCACACGGCCGTGTCCGCCGGATCCACCCGCCAATACCCATAGCCCACCCCCAACGACACCAGTCCCATGAACAGGCCAATGATCAGAATGCGTGTGCCCATGCCCCGCGCAAACACACTATCGCTGGACTTAAACGGTGGGCGGCGCATAATGCCCGGCTCCTTCTGCTCTGTCGCCAGCGCCAGCCCCGGCACCCCGTCCGTCACCAGGTTGATCCACAAAATTTGCAGCGGCAGCAGCGGTAGCGGCATCCCCAGCAGCGGGCCAATCAGCATCACCAGCAGTTCACCGGTATTGCTGGACAACGTGTACTTCACAAACTTGACGATGTTGTCATAGATGGTGCGCCCTTCTTCCACAGCGGCCACAATGGTGGCAAAGTTGTCATCCAGCAAAATCATCTCCGCCGCTTCTTTAGAGACATCTGTGCCGGTGATGCCCATGGCCACGCCAATGTCTGCTTTGCGCAACGCCGGCGCGTCGTTCACGCCATCGCCGGTCATGGCCACCACTTCCCCTTTGGCTTGCAGCGCATCCACAATGTTCAGCTTATGTTCCGGCGAAACACGGGCATACACCGACACCTCATCTACCACTGCTTTCAATTCATCCACACTCATTTTGGTCAACGCCTGTCCGGTCAGGTTGGCATTGTTGTCGGTGATGGTCAATTCGTGGGCGATGTGCTGCGCGGTGAGGGGGTGATCGCCGGTGATCATGATGGTGCTAATCCCGGCGGTGCGGGCCATTTCCACCGCCGGTTTCACTTCTGGGCGGGGGGGGTCAATCATGCCCACCAGCCCCACAATCACTTCATGTTCTTCCACCGTTTCATCCGGCGACTCCAGCAGTTGAAAGGAGACGGCCAATACCCGCTGCCCCTGGTCGGCCATGCGGTCATTGGCCGCTTGCATCCGGGCGCACATCTCTTCATCCAGCGGCACAATTTCCGATCCCGTCCATATCTGGTCGGAAATGTCCATCAAGCTGTCAATAGCCCCTTTAGAAAAGGCGATATAGGGGGTCATATTGGGTGGCAGGTCTTCGGGATTGGCATTTACCTTGTGGATGGTGATCATCCGTTTGCTTTCGGAAGAAAAGGGGATTTCGCGCACGCGGGGGAAGGTAGTTTCCAGGTTGTTTTTGTCGTAGCCAAAATGGCTGGCGGCGACGACTAATGCCGCTTCGGTGGGGTCGCCGATGGCATGAATGCTGCCGTCTTCTTTGGTTTCCAGTACGGCGTCATTACACAGCGCCCCGGCGCGCAGCAGCAGGCTGAGGGTACGCTCCGCGGGTGGCGCGTCCGGGTTGGCGTCGGCGTTGAGCATGATCCCCTTGCCGCTGAGCAGAGTAGCCACTTGTTGGGTATGGCCGACCACGTCCAGGACGGTGACGGTCATGCGGTTTTCGGTGAGGGTGCCGGTTTTGTCTGAGCAGATGACGGTGACGGAGCCGAGCGTTTCGACGGCGGGCAATTTGCGGATGAGGGCATTGCGCTTGAGCATGCGCTGTGAACCGAGGGCCAGGGTGATGGTGACGACGGCGGGCAGCCCTTCGGGCACGGCCGCTACCGCCATGCTGATGGCCGTCAGGAAGAGGATTTTCAATGTCTCGCTGAGGGGGACGTTTGGGTCGCGGGTGACAAAACCGATGACCAGGACAACGGCGATAATGGCCAGGGCGGCCCAGGCCAGCTTAACGCCCAGGTCGGCCAGCCGTTTTTGTAACGGAGTCATTTCCTGGGTTACGTCTTGCAGCAGTTCGGCGATGTTGCCCAGTTCGGTGTTCATGCCGGTGGCGGTGATCACGGCCGTGCCCCGCCCATACGTCACCGTTGTCCCCATGTACACCATATTTTTGCGGTCGCCTATGGTGAGATGGTCATCGGCCAGCGGCTCGGTCTGTTTTTCGACTGCCTCTGATTCCCCGGTGAGGGCGGATTCCTGAATTTTGAGATTGACGCTTTCAATGACACGGCCGTCGGCCGGCACCAGATTACCCGTTTCCAACAGCACCACATCACCCGGCGCCAGTTCGTTGGCGGAAATTTCCACCAGGTGGTTATCGCGTTTCACGCGCACGGTGGGCACGGCCAGTTTCTTGAGGGCGGCAATGGCCTGTTCGGCGCGATACTCCTGGGAAAAGCCGATGATGGAATTGAGTGCCACAATCGCCAGGATGACCATAACTTCCACAAATTCGCCCAGGAGCAGCGACACCAGCGCGGCGATGATTAGCACAATCACCAGCGGCTCTTTCAACTGCTCCACAATGATTTCCAGGGGCCGGCGGCCCCCCCGCTCCACTAATTCATTCAGGCCAACCTGCTCCAGCCGTTTTTGCGCTTCGGCAGAGGTCAAACCGGCCTCTATCGAGGTCTCAATCTGTCTGGCCGTCTCTTCGACGCTGAGTTGATGCCAGTTTGCCATAAACCCTCCTGCTCCCAGTTTTTTCAGGATGTGGCGGAGTATAACATATCTGTTTTTCCTGGACGATTGACCATACGCAAACGGACGGCCGTCCGATATAATCGCATGTTTAGGTATCAAGTGTCAGGTGTCAAGTATCCGACACTTGATACCTGACACCTGACACAAATCAAGGAGATATGTATGAGTCAGAATTATATTCCCGAACGGGCCATGTTCATTTTTGCCCACCCGGATGATATTGAGTTTGGGGTGGCGGGCACGGCCGTGAAATGGGCGCGCGGCGGTTGTGACATCACCTACGTGGTTATTACCGATGGCAACGTGGGGTCGCACGACCGGAATATGACGCGGGAGCAGTTGGCCGTTATCCGGCGCACGGAGCAAAGCGCCGCCGCCGAAGTGGCCGGTGTGCATCGCTGCATTTACCTGGGGTATGACGATGGCATGTTGGAGCCATCATTGGCATTGCGCAAACAACTGGTGAAGCTCATCCGGCAGCACAAACCAAATGTGGTGGTCTGTGGCGACCCGACGGCCGTGCTGTGGGGCGGGCGCATCAACCATCCCGACCATCGCGCCGCGGCCACCGCCGCCATTGACGCCGTTTTCCCCGCCAGCGAAATGCACCTGCTCTACTCCGAATTTGAGCAGGAGGGCATTACCCCCCACAAAGTCAATTACGTCTACATCAGCACCTACACCGACCCCGATTTTTACGTGGACATATCCACCACCATTGATACCAAGCTGGCGGCGCTGCGCGAACACAAAAGTCAGCTTGGCGATTGGAACCCGGAAGAGCGCATCCGCCAACGCGCGGAGCAAGTGGGTAAAAACGTGGGCTTAAAGTACGCCGAAGGCTTCCGCCGCGTGACGCTGCAAGCGGTAGTGGTAGAGGAAGAGCCGGTGTTAGAGACGACGGTGGCGACAAGCGCGTAGGACAAATTGTCAATTTGCCCTACCGGAGAAAAAGATGGCACAAGGTAACGACTACATTCCAAAACGGGCGATGTTCATCTTCGCCCATCCTGATGATATTGAATTTGGCGCAGCGGGCACGGCGGCGAAGTGGGTACGCGGGGGCGCCGAGGTGCTGTACGTGGTGCTGACGGACGGCAACATTGGCAGCCACGAACCGGGTATGACGGCCGAAAAGCTGGCGGAAATTCGCCGACAGGAGCAGACGGCCGCCGCCGAGGTAGTGGGGGCAACGTGTGTTTATATGGGGGAACCAGACGGCCGTCTCCAACCCACCCTCGAATTACGTAAAAAACTGGTACGCCTGATTCGTCAGCACAAACCCAACGTGGTGGTCTGCGGCGATCCCAATTTTTACTACAGCGATTGGTACATCAACCACCCCGACCACCGCAACGCCGGGCAGGTGGCCATGGAGGCCGTTTTCCCCTCGGCCGACTCGCCCCTTATCTTCCCGGAACTGCTGGCCGAGGGGTTAGAGCCGCACAAAGTCAACTACGTCTACGTCAGCTTCGGCCGGCGGGACGCCAACATTTACATAGACATCACCGACACCATTGATCTGAAACTAAAGGCACTGCGTTGCCATGCCAGCCAGCTAGGCGAATGGGATCCGGAGCCGATGCTCAAGGAATGGTCATCAGAAGCCGGGGCCAAAGTAGGTTACAAATACGCCGAAGGCTACTTCAAAATTACACTAAAAGAGGATGAACCAGAGGAAAGTGCTGGTGCGCCGGCATAATCAAACACCGCCAGACGTAGTATTCGACCAACCTGAATTTGAGGAGTTCGCACGTCCTCGCGCGAACGAACAGCACGAGGGCGTGCCACTCCCGACAATTTTAACTTGTTGAGGAAGTGGTTTAACGGGAAAAACCGCCAAGTGAGGCCATGAACTGTGCGCCGACTCTACCTAACACCTTTTGCGCCTGTTCATTTGGGTGGCCGTAGACAGTGAACCGTTTAATGTCTAGCGCGGCCAGAAACCGCCCGGCAAAGTGCGCGCCAAAGTTGCTCATATGCAAAACGGCCGCGTCCGAATCGGCATATCGTTCAAACAGGTGCAGCTTTTGCCCGTCCTCGCTAATTGACCATTCGTAATTCAATGCGCCCGGTTCATTGGCCTGGGTAGCCTCTACCATTTCCGCCATCAATGCCTTGAGATTGTCAAGCTGCCCTTCCTTGACGGCACATTCCAGATTCCAGAAAACATGTGCGCTCATTGCCAAATCCTTCCAAGACCTGACAGGTTTCAGAAAACCTGTCAGGTCTTCGCCTCAAAACGTTACCCTTCGCTGACGGTCACTTTGTTCATTTTATCGCCCTGGCGGATGCTGTTGACCACATTCATGCCCGATGTCACCTTGCCAAAGACGGTGTGACGGCCGTCCAGATGCGGCTGTGGTGAATGGGTAATAAAAAACTGGCTGCCGTTGGTGTTTGGCCCGGCGTTAGCCATCGAAAGCACACCCGTCTCGTGTTTCAACGGGTTGCCCTTAAACTCATCCTCAAAACGATAGCCGGGGCCGCCGCGCCCCGTACCGGTGGGGTCGCCGCCCTGGATCATAAAATTGTCAATCACCCGGTGAAAGGTGACGCCATCGTAAAACCCTTCACCGATTAAAAAGACAAAGTTATTCACCGTTTTCGGCGCATATTGCGGATACAGTTCAATCACAATGCTGCCCTTATTGGTTTCCATATTGACCGTGTAATTTTTCTTCGGGTCAATTTGCATTGGCGGGGGTGTTTTCCATTCTTTTGCCATGAGATTCTCCTTCTGAAGTTTGTAGTAGGCGATTTATCGCCTGCACAGGGCGATGAATCGCCCACTACAAACCAATGTTATCGTCTTCCTACCAACGCGCCAATGTTGCGGCCAACCCATATCTCCTCGGCAAACTCCGGGTTGCTGGCCGAGGCCACAAAATAGGTCACGCCTTGCACGGTGGGCCGCTTTTGTAACTCTTGCCAGAATTGCAGATATTGGGTCGCTTTGGTGGCTACCGGCGTGCCCGCCTTGTTGTTGCTGGCCTCCGTTACCCAGATGGGCTTAAAGCGGAAGCGGGCGATGTAATCATCCAAAACATTGAGCGCCGTCGCCATGGGGTAGACGTGTGACCAGTAAATGTGAACGCCCAGGCCATCGGATGCTTTTACCGCATCGCGGCTGGTTTCAATAAACTCCACGTGATCCATTTTGATATTTTGCACCGAAGCGCCAGGCGACAAACCCGGATAGATAAAACGCATACCGGGAATGGCCTGCCGGTAAAGGCGCAGCACCTCCAGGTACCAGGTGCTAAACTCCGCTCCATTGCGCCAGGTGCTACCCATGCCTTCGTCGCGCAGGTTTGGCTCGTTGTGCAGTTCCACCACCACATCCCGCTGGCCGATGATGTTCAGGGTACGGCGTACATCGCTAATGGTATCGTTGAGGAACTGCTGCGGGCTGATGTTGCGGCCGCCAAAGCTGAGAAAAGCGCGCACCACCCACCGGGCATCGGGGTGATTTTGCGCCAGTTTGCGCACCGCGTCCGGGTTGTGGAATGACAACACCTTGATCATGCCGGGGCGCAACGCCTGAAATTCGGCGATTTCGGCGGCGGAAATGTCCGGGTCGGCCGAGGCGTGCAGGCCAATGGCCGTATTGCCCAACGGTGTCGGCTCCGGGCTGACCTCATCTGGTTTGGCGGTGGTGTCAATGACCGGTTTGAGGGGGGTGAACGGCTTTTGCAGCACCTTGTCATCCACACGCACCGGGGTGTATTCGCCCTGCGCCGGGCCAATGACCAGCATGGTTGCGCCGCCGGGCACAAAACCAACGTTGGCAGCATCGCGGCGGGGTTCGGCGCGCAGGTTCAGGCCATATGGCCCGGCGTTAGCCATGCCGCCGGCCACGTTGATGGCAGCGGTGAAGGCGTAGCCAGGGGTGGTGTCGGCGATGGGTTGGGGTGGGGGTGTGGGGGCCGCGCCGCCGGTCGCCAGTGGTTCGGGCTGCTGCGCCTGGGGTATGGAGGCGACCAGGTTTTGCAAGGCGCGGCGGGGCACGAAGAGGGGCGTAAATTCGCCGACCGGCTTGCCGGCCAGGGTGGCCACGCTGCCTTCGGTGAAGAGGCCAATGAGCGCGCCGTCACGCAACGGCCGTGCCCGCAAATTAGTGCCATACCGCCCGGACGTTACCTGGTTGCCGCTGGTGGTCAGGTTTTGCGTAAATGCCCAACCCAGGATGGTATCGGCCGGCGGGGTGACGGGTGCAGGAGTGGCTGGTGGTGTGCTGCCGGGCGCGTTTACCGGGCCGGTAAAATCAGTGCGGCGCACTCGCACCGGCAGGTATTCGCCCTGCTGATTGCCGGTGATGGTAACGGTGCTGCCGCCCGTGACCAGGCCCACGTTGCCTGCGTCCCGACGGGGTGCGTTGCGCAGATTGATGCCAAACTGGCCGACGATGGCCTGGTTGCCCTGGCGCGTCAGGTAAGGGGCAAATCCCCAGCCGTCTACCGTATTATCACCGGCGGTGGGCGGCGGTGTGGGGGCGGGCGGCGGTGGCTGGGGTACGTTGCGCAGGGTGGCGGTGGGCACCTTCACCGGCACGTATTGACCGTGTGCCGGCCCGGTAACGAGGAGGATGGTTCCGCCGGGGATCAGGTCTATGATACGGCCGTTGATACTCGCCGTCTCCCGTAAATTGATCCCCCCTGAGGCCACCTGCGCCAGATCGCCTATAGTGATAACGCCACCGGTATACGCCCAACCATCGGTGTATGGCCCGGCCGGCCGTTGAAAACCCATGAGCGGCAGCAAATAAGGTGTGGGGTCAAAAATGTGATAAGGCCAGTTTTGATAGGATTGATCCTTTCGCTTTAGCGTCAGATGCAGGTGGGAGCCAAAACTGTTACCGGTGTTATCGGCCAGCCCTAACACGTCGCCCGCTTTCACTTGCTGTCCTGGCGAAACCGATGCCTGCTGCAAATGGGCATAAATCGTCTGCCAGCCATCCACATGATCCACCCGCACATGCACGCCATAGTTATGGTTGTTGGGGTTGGTATGCACATATCCCACCGTGCCCGGCGCCACGACAAATATCTTGCTGCCGCTGGGGGCCATTACGTCAATGCCTTCGTGGCCGGGCAGCCCAAATTGGGCATAATTCTGGGGATTGGCGCCAAAATACTGGTTGATGCTGCGAAACTCGGTCGGCCAGGCTTCAAACTTAAAGTTACTCATGGGAACCTCCTGTGGAAATTATGAATTATGAATTATGAATTATGAAGGATGAAATTTCATCCCTTGCGGTGGGCTGTTGATGATTGCTGGTGGCTGGTACAAGCTATCAGCAACCAGCAACTATTTGATTGGTGAGGATGTATTGTACAGCGTTAGATGATTAGCGGGTGCGCCGCGTCCAGTATTCTTTGGGGGCCAGTTCGGTAAGGTCGTTACCGGCCAGGATGAAGTCTAGCAGTAAGCGATTGAACTTCACCTTTTCGTGCAGCATGGGGTAGTGGTTGCACTCAAATTTGACGAAAAAGCGGTTATTGCCTGATTCGGTCAGGTATTCGTGTTCGCCGGAGGGGGGGCTGATGATGGGGTCCTGGTCGCCATAGAGGAGCAGTAGTGGACGGGGTGATTCCGCCAATTCCTGAGCAAAATTGATTTTTGCCATTTCAGCGACTAGCCGGGAGAAGGCGTTCGGGTCAACCTTGCGTATCTCCGTATCTACTTCGGGGTAACTGTTGGCTTTGCCCAACAGACGATTCATGGCGGTTTCCGGGTCGCTGCCGGGCAGTTTGCTGTTGATGTAATTGTTGTTGATGGGCAGAGAAACGGCGACCAGTTTTTCTACGTTTTCCGGGTGTTTACGGGTGTAACGCAGGCCAACGGCCGCGCCCAATGAGTGCCCGATAATGTAAACCGGACGGGCCACGCCTAGCTGGTCAATGAATTGATCCATCATGGTAACGTAGGTATCCAGGTTGTACATGTCTGGCGCTTTGCTGGAGTCGCCGAAGCCCCACAAATCAAAGGCAAAGGAGCGATGCTGGGCAGACATGGCCTGCATGGAAGGCCACCAGTATCGCCAGGAACCCAACCAGCCGTGAATAAAGATAAGGGGCTGACCGCGTCCCAGGACTTCGTAGTGAATTAAGTGATTACCGATGGTGGTAATACTCATAGTTACTTCAGATCGAGAGACCTGACAGGTTTTTAATAACCTGTCAGGTCTTACTTATCGAGCACTCTTTGAATCGTTTTGACCAAATCATCTGGGGAAAAGGGTTTCAGGATGTAGTCCGATGCCCCTGCTTCTATCCCGGTTTGGATTTCTTGTTCCTGCCCTTTGGCGGAGAGGAAGATGACGGGAATGTTTTTCGTTTGTTCATTATCTTTGAGGGCGCGGCAGGCCTGGTAGCCGGTCATGCGCGGCATACGTACATCCATGAGGATGACGTCGTAGTGCGGGTTTTGCTGGGCTTTTTCCACGGCTGCCTGCCCATCTTCGGCGCTGTCTACGTTGAAGCCGTGAAATCGCAGGGTGAGTACAATCAGTTCTCGGATGTCGTTGTCGTCTTCTGCAATCAGTATGTTCGTCATTGCTTTAACCCTTCAATGTCAGGTTGGGTCACTGTCTTCTATCACTACCGGCAGGTTGAAGGTGAAGGTGCTGCCTTTACCCAGTTCGCTTTCCACTTGCAAGTAGCCGCCATGCATTTCGATGAGACTACGCACAATAGCCAGCCCCAGGCCGGTACCAGAGACTTTTTGCACGGCTTCATCGTCGGCGCGGAAGAAGCGGTCAAAGATTTTTTCGCGGTTTTCTTTGGAGATGCCAATGCCGTTGTCGCTGATGCTGATGTAGACGTGGGCTTCGGTGGCTCTGGCATAAATGGTAATTTGCCCATTGGCCGGGGTGTAATTGAAGGCATTGTCCACCAGGTTGGTTAATATCTGCGTGACGCGCGTGTGGTCGGCATTGACGAGGGGTAACCCAGGGGTGATTTCGGTTTTGATGGCCATGGGTTTTTCTTCGTGTTGGATACGGCCGTGTAAATGCCCCACTGTTTGCTCGATAATTTGGGGGATGTCTAACGGCCGTAAATCCAGCGTCGTCTTGCCTGTTTCAATGCGCGAGATGTTGAGCAGGTCGTTTACCAGATCATGCAAACGGTCGGCATTGCTCTTGATCACCTTCAAGTAGCGAATTTGAGAATCGGTGAGCTGTCCCGCCGCGCCCATCAACATCAGGTCAGCATATCCTTTGATGGAAGTCATGGGCGTGCGCAGCTCGTGGGAAACGGTAGAGACAAACTCGCTTTTGAGACGGTCAACCTCTACGTCTTTGGTAATGTCCCGGAAAATAGAGACCGTGCCAAAAAAGTTGCTTTCCGACAGTACCGGCGAGAGGTGAATGCTGACGTGTTTGTCCTCAATGGCCAGTTGGTCTGCCAGGTAAATCCCCTGTGGAATCTGGTCTGAATTTTTAGCCCAGTCGTTGATGGTACTCATCCAGGTATCGCCAAACTGCCCATATACACCCAATAACTGGTTCACCGGTTTGCCGATGAGTTGTTGGCGGGGAATGGTCAATATCTTGCTGGCGGAGGCGTTGGCTATTTCAATTTCGTTCTTGTTATTAGCCACAATCACGCCATCGGCAATACTTTCCAAAATGGCTTGCAGATTGGCTTTTTGGATGATTTCGCCGCGCAGGATGGTGCCCAACTGGTCAGCCTGGTCAAAAATGAGGTTATACAGACTGGCGTTGTTGATGGCGTTAGCCACCTGAATGGCGGCGGCTTCTACCAGTTCCAGTTGTTGGGTGGTGAAGGCGTTGGGGTCGGTATGGAACAGCAGCAGTACGCCCATGACTTCTTCATTGGTGATGAGCGGCACCCCCAAAACGGAGCGATAGGCGCTGCTGGTGGGCAGTTCCAACCAGCGGGGGTCTTGTTTGGTGTCATAGACGATGACGGCCGTGCGGTTTTGCAGCATCCACCCAGCCAACCCTTCATCCCGTTTCAGGCCGCTGGGGATGGAACGGTGCGTCAGTTGTTTCTCTTTGTTCAACGTGGCGCGGAAATCGAACTCATCTGTTTCCTGATTAATCAGCAAAATAGCGCCGTCGCTGGCGCTGGCTACTTCGTTTACCAGATCAAGTGCTTTGGTTAAAACACGATCTTGATCCAGGCTGGCAGATAGCTCGGTGTTGATGCGCAGCAGCACCTTAACCCGGTTGCTTTCTTCGTTGAGTTCGTGGGTACGGGCGGCCACGCGCATATCCAGTTCTTCATTGAGATGGTGTAATTCTTCAAACAGCTTGGCATTTTGCAGGGCGCTGGCTACCTGTACGCCGAATGTCGTTACCTGGGTCACATCCCGGTCGGTAAACCGGTGGGGGTTTTCGGTGTCTGCCAGCAGCAAAACGCCGATCAGGTTGCCTTCCGCTTCCAAAGGCACACCCAGCAAGGCCTGGATTTTTTCTGCCTGGGGCAGCCGAATTTCCATCTGGCTCTGCTGGGCGTCATTGAGAAAGACGCCGAGGCCGGTGCGGACCACATGAGCCACAAAGGTGTGGGGATCGGCCAGGGGAATAGACTGGTTCACAAAAAGCTCTTCGCCATGCCCTTTGGCGGCGCTGCTGGTGAAGGTGTCGTTGTCTAGCTGCCAGATGTAAGCGCCGTGGACGTTGAAAATGCGCAGGCTTTCGGTGCAAATAAGGGAAAGCACCGCCCGACGATCCAGAGTATAGCTAAGCGCCAGACTGACGTTGCCCATCGCGCCGTAGAATCGTTCGCGCTCGTAGGTGTCTTCAAACAGGAGGGCAGTTTCCAGGGCGGTGCTGGCCTGGTTGGCCAGGGCAGCCAGCAGCCGCAGGTCACGATGGGTGATTTCTTTCAGGCCATATTTGACCAGATGGATGACGGCGTATGTTTCGTCATCCAAAATGAGGGGCAAAAGGGCACAGGTATATGGCTGCCCTGGCTGCAACCAGGATGGTTCGGCTAAGGGCAGGACGTTTCCTTTGCTGATGACCAGGGCCAGGGGTTGTTTGTCAATGAGGACGGTTTCTAACAGGTCGAGGTTGGTGACGGGCACGGCCGTGCCCGGTGTTTGCCGCGACAGCGAATGCCGCCGGGTGTAATCCTTTAGCACCACCAATTTTTCGGCGGCAGCCTGCCATTCATAGATGGTGTAGCCATCGGCGTCTAGGGCGTTGAGCATATGCCGGCCTAAAGCGGAAAGGACGGTCTCTTTTTCCAGGCTGCTGGAAAGATCGTTGCTGGCGGTGAGCAGCAGTTCAAACTCCTGGCTGCGGTCTACCGTTTCCTGGACAAGGCGGGAGTTTTCAATGAGCGAGGCCGCAAATTGGGCATATAGTTCGATGGTTTGCAGGGTGCGTTTGTCGGGGCGACGGCCGTTAACAGGATTGTCTAGCCCCACCAGCCCAATCAGCTTTTGCTGACGGCCGTAGAGCGGCACACATAACACATCTTTAGCCTGCCAGAGGGTGCTGTCGGCATTCTGCTGGCTGCCGGCCTGGAGATATTTTTGTGACCAATGGCTCTCGGCGGGCACAAAATAACACAGTCCCTGGCGATATTTTTGCATGTCGGCGTTTTGGAACAGGGCCAGCCAGGCCTGAGGCGGGATCAAGTTTTTTTCAAGCTGCGCTCTTTCTGCCGGGGAAATGCCGGTGGTGATCAGATGCGTGGGGTGGAAGGCGTCGTCACGCAAGGTGATCACCACGCGCTGCCAGCCGGTGGCGTGTAAGCCATCGGCCAATGATTGCAGTTGTTTCTCGAAGTCTGTTTCCTGGCTAATTTGGGTCAGCGCCAGCAGGGGTTCAATGGTGAGGGGTTCTGTTTTGGGGGAGCGGAGGATGATTTGGAGGAAACGGCCGTCCAATCCATCTTGCCAGCGTGATTGGGCTTCCAGGGTACGGCCGTTGCTGGTATGCAGCAGCGAGGCACTGGGCCAATTTTGCAGTTCAGACCAATTGTCGTCTGAGGCTAAGACCTGGTTGACCTCATGCAACAAATCAACTTGATGACTCAACCCTAGTAAAGATGATGCTGCCTGGTTGCGATAGACCACATGTCCGGCAGGGTCAACCAGAAGAATCCCATCAGTCAGGTCATCAAATACATTCCAGGTAATAGCCGAGGTTAATTCCTTTTCCATTCTTTGTACCTTAAACCTCAGCCGTTACTTCTCTTGTTAATCAATCAAATGCCTCTGGTTATCAGTCAATTGTCTTTGTCGTTTAGCTGCCTTTGTCTTGCTTTTCTTTGTCCAGGCGTCTTAGTTCGGCGGCTGTTTCGGTAATTTCTCGAATGTCGGAAAATCGCTGGGTTTTGCTGGAAACAATTCCGGCAGAAAGGCGCATGATGGGCACCAGACGGCCGTCTGACGTCATAATGCCCCCTTGTTCCCGATCCATAAAATTGTAGTGGGCCAGGATGCCATCGTTAAAACGCTGCCGTAGTTTGTCTACCATCTCCTGTACCCGGTTAGACATGGTGATCAGGACAAACGTGTAGCTGCTGGCATGGCCGATAAAATCATCCAACGTACCGTACTCATCCACAATCTCGTTCAAGAACATGCCGGTAAACCGCATCACCTCATCCCGCGCCACAAAACCATAGGCGTCGTTAAAGGGTTCAATGTAATCAATGCCAATTTGCACGTAGGCCCACTCATCCAGCTTCATCAAGCCGCGCAGTTGCTCTTCGATCAGGCGGCTGCTGGGCAGGCCGGTAATGGGATCGGTCATATTGAGGCGTTTATGGACGTTGATGGCCGTGCGCACCCGCAGCTTTAATTCCTCAATGTCAAACGGTTTGGTGATGTAATCATCCGCGCCCAACTCTAAACCGGCAATGCGGTCGCTGCGTTCGTCGCGCTGGGTCAAGAAAATGATGGGGATATGGCTGGTGCGGGTGGTGGTGCGCAGCTCTTTGCACACGGCATACCCATCCATATCTGGCAGCATAATGTCCAGAACGATGAGGTCGGGCAGCTTTTTGCGGCAGATGTCCAGGGCATCATTGCCGCGCGCGGCCACTTCCACGTTATATCCCTGGCCGGTAAAGAAGATGCGCAGCATGTTAGAAATGTCAAAGTCGTCTTCAACTATTAGAATACGGCCGTTGCTCATGAGCTTTTTCCTTGGCAAAACAAACTACTGAATAAACAACTGATTCGTGTACATAGGGAGGGGCTTTATGGGTATTGATTCATCAGATTGTTTACAAGCCTTGACGTAAGCAATTTCTTCCTCACTGACGGCTCGTTCAAAGCTTCTAAAGCCACCTAAAGTAAATCCGTGTCGCGTAGCGATTTTATCAATTGTCGTAACTTGCGACAATGAAATATCTTTACCCAATGTGTATGACTCATATCGCCGGTCTAAGGCCAACGCCATGGTTTCGGCCATGCAGGCATATGCCATTTTAGGCGGAAAACCAAAATTGAAACCAAAATCTACCGCGCCGGGCACTTTGACCATGCCCCCTTCAATGACCAGCACATCGGGTCTTTGTTCGGCCACCTGCCGGGAAACGTCACGCGGGCGGGCCACATCACACACAATCGCCCCCCACCGCAAATGCTGTGGTTCAATAATGGCGTCTACGGCGCTGGTGACGGTGATGATGAAATGGGCGTCAATCAATTGATTGATGTCATCGGTGACTGTCACCTGCGCCTGGTTGGCGGCGCGGGCGCGGTTGGCGACCTCGTTCAATTTGTCCATGCGCCGGCCGATGAGCAGCAGGCTCTTGACTTCTGTGGCCAACATCTCGGCGCAAACCGCGCCGATGGCCCCGGTGGCGCCGACAATGGCAACGGTTGAATCGTTCAGGGGCACATCCATGATGACGGCGGCGCGCCGGATGGCGTGGATGGCCTGGGCAATGGTGTAACTGTCGCCGGTGGTCACGGGAATTTGCAAATGTTTGGCAATGGTCATGCCACCGTCCCCCACCACCGAGGTGAACGCGCCCAATCCTAAAATGCGCGCCCCTAATTTTTCGGCCAGTTTGCCCGTCTGGATGATCTTTTTGTAGACGACGCCAGGCGGTAGGGACATCATCCGTTTGGGGGTTAGCGGGCAGGCTACAAACCATCCCTGGGCGGTACGGCCGTCATACACCGACCGTATCCCTTTAATCTCTGAAATGTAAACAGGCGGGAAAAACAGGGACAGATAATCAATTAACCAGGCGGGCAGCTTGCCGAGAGTGGGAAATTTGCGACTGACATCGCGCTTCGGGTCTATGGGATGAATGATAAAGGCAAACGTGTCTTGCATCATATTCCTGAGTGTAATGGAGATGGTTCACGCTTCAATAGTAATTGTGTCCCTTAACCATGTCCAGACCATCGTGGTTTGTACATGGTTAAGTGCCATCTTCCCGTGGATACAAACGCGGATAGGGATATTTCGTTTTGTAAGGATGGTGATCACTATCTTCAAAGGTCACATTTTTGGTGATAAATTGCTTGTTATCGTTAGCAATGAGTACCACATCCGATTCAATGGTGCGGGCAGCATACACAATATGGCCGGAGCTAATGCGGCAATGATGGCCCACGCAGCCCCCCAAAACGAGTAGATTAGCCGGTTCCAATGTGCCTTTGTGCGTCAACGTCTTGAGCGGACCACCCAGGATATTGAAATCTGTAAAGGTATTGCCGGCGCCAATGAAACAGTCACGCCCCACCACACATAGCTGCAAACAGGTGTTTTGGGCGACGGAAGTGTTTTCCATCAGCGTGGTCATAAAGAGGGCCGCCCGGAAGGGCAAAAAACAGCCATCGCCGATTACGCTTAACAACAACTGGCAGCCCTGAGAAATGGTGACGTTGCTGCCAATGATGCAATTATCAATCACCGCGCCGGCGCCAATGGTAACGTTATCGCCAATGGTGGTGAATCCTTTGATCACGGCCGTTGGGTCAATGTTACAGTTATGCCCCACCCGTACCACCTCCGAGTTGGACAAGAACTGCTTTTGTTCTAACATGGAATGGAGCATGATCTTGATTTTATACTTCCAATCCGTCGTTACCCGGTCTTCCACATTGGCCCCTCTGGTAAAAACGCCCAACAAAATATCGGCCACAAAAATATGCACCCAATTCTCTACCAGCACAAATACCTTACGCGGCAATTCATAAACCAGATCGCCAAACTCTGTAGCCATATAGGGAGGGATGTGGTAATAACCGCGCTCGCGGGCTTCTGTGTCCATCACCAGGGGTTTGGCTTCCAAACTTTGTGAAAGTCCTTGTGGCAGGTACCAGATGTCGGCTAACAACAGGTCATCTTGTTGGAAGAAGGAATGGGTCAACGGCCGTACATGACGGGCAATAGCCGGATCATTCGCTTTGAACGCCAGACGCACCGGGCGACGGCCGTCGCGCGCCTGCGCCAGAAAACTATCAATCAACTCCTGGTTAAAAAATATGTTGTCACGATGAACAAAACACTCGATTTGCTCCGTTTCGAACTGACGCGCTAATTCCCAATTTGGATATTCACGCTCCTCAGTCGTGTGATGCACCAAAATATCCCGCTGCCACAACCATAACGGTTTGTTTTGCACCCGCAAATCACGCGCAGGTTCATTAAACGGCTCAATATGACTGGTTTCTGTGAGTATGATTCGCCGCATGTTGATACAACTTTGAGAAGCCACCCATTGATAATGAGTGACTATAAGGGACTATAACTGGTGGGAACTATTCAGAAAATGGCTAACGGTTTCCAAAAATAACTCTGGCTCATCGGTCATGGGGAAATGTCGTGAACGCTGCAACATAGAAACCTCCGACAACCGCACATTTGCCTGTAATAGCTGCGCGTTCGATGGGGATACAATGTTATCCTTCACGCCATAAATGCCCAATGTCGGGATTTCCAATGCAATCAGCTTACTCCTCAGGTCAGTATCGCGCAAGTCACCAATACTGCGGAAAAATGACTCAATCGTCGTCCTTTGCACATCTCGGAATATCATTCCCCGCACTTTCTTTGAGTCTTTCGCCAGCAGCAGCCGCATAATGGAATGCAGCAAGATCGGGTAACGCCACACCAGCTTGGCAATAGAGCCATATCCGGCCAACTGTAAAAATGGGTTAAGAGAAGAGCCAATAATGGGTGATCCCACCACCGCCACCCGTTCCACGCGACCCGGATGCGTCAGAGACACTTGCAGCGCCACCGTTCCCCCCATGGAATGACCAAAAATCGGCGCCTGTTGGATGCCTAACGAATCCATAAATTGCCGTACCATCTCGGCGTAACTATCAATGTGAAAGACTGTATTTTGTGAACTGGATAACTTGGCCGAATCCCCAAACCCCCAAAAATCAAGCGCATAGACCCGAAACTTTCCCGTTTTTGCCAGCGCAATCATCATGTCGCGCCAGACGTCCCAAGAATTGATCCAGCCATGCAAAAGAATAATAGGCTGGCCCCGCCCTAGCGATTCATAATGAAGGATTCCTTGTTCAGTAACAATTGAACTCACAGTAGCCTCAAACGGAAATGAGCGTCACTTCTATGCTCTCTGTTGGTAAGCGTTCAGTTCCTCAAGAGACCTGACAGGTTTTTCACTTGTGAAGTTTCAAATTGATCTGGTAAAAAACCTGTCAGGTCTGAACGGTTACCTCTGTTGTATTTACTGTTTTGTTGCCCACACACATTCATGCAGATTGTAACAAAAATTAGGGCAGGGAGATAAATTTACCAGGATGGTAACATTGGCAGAATTCTAATGAAGTGAAGAGAAAGTAAAGGAGGTGTAAATGGCGCGTAAACGGTCGTGTAAACGCAACGAAAAAAACGGTTCAAAGGTGGGAATCGGTTGGATTGACAGGCGTTTACGGTGAACGCAACGCTTGTTGGGGTTGGTTGATGGATTATGGATTATTTTGGTCAAGCTGTTCCAGGATTGAGTACAAGAGTTCCAACAAGACGTTTTTTACACTTTCTTTGTCTGTGGCCACACAAGGTAAAATCTTCACTTCCTGCCGCAACCGCAAAATAATTCGCAAATCCTCTGGCTCCCAGGCATCTTCCATATCTTGTTTATTGGCCGCCACCACATAAGGCGTGGAGGCGTAGCTCTCAAAAGTTTCCAAAATGCGTTTGGCTTCACGGAATGTTTCCGGTTTTGTGCTGTCCACCATAACCACAAAACCCAACATGCCTTGCGAGAGAATGTCCCACATAAAGTCAAAACGGCGCTGGCCTGGCGTGCCAAACAGATACAACACCAGGTCGTCGCCTACCGTAATGCGCCCAAAATCCATGGCAACGGTAGTCGTTTCTTTGATTTGTTCGGCTGCGCTAGAAATTTTCCTTTCCGTAGAAACAACATCAATTTCGCTAACAGCACCAATGAACTCAGTTTTCCCTGCCGAAAAGGGGCCAGTAATTACCATTTTTACAGCTTGCATGAATAACAGCCCTTATCTAAAAAAATGCTCTGTAAAGCTGCACCCGCATCTGTTTATGTGCAGCTTTGCCTCAAATAAATGTTCTGAATAAAAAAATAAAAGCGGACTACAATGAGTTAGATACTCTTTATGCGATCAATTAGTCTTTCGACAACAGAACGCTTGACATCTGGGGGTTGCTCCACTGCCTGTCGCTTCGGCCGTTTGCCCTGGTCGGCAGCTTCTACTGCCGCCGCCGGTTTGGGTTTGTCTACAAATTCAACCAATCCAGCCTGCAACATGCCGTAAACAATGCGGCGGATCTCAAACTCGCTCAAGTTGTTTGCTTTGGCAATTTGCCGGATGGTGTTGCGGGGGTTTACAAAGGAGACAACGCGCCACTCTTCTACGGTCAGGTTGATATTGCGCAGTCGGGCATCGGGCCGGTCGGTAAATTGCAGCGAGACATCCAGGTCTGGCAGCTCTTCTTGCAGCACTTCCCACTCTTTTAAGCGCCGGCTGCCCTCCATAATGACGCTTTCCAGATCAATGGGAATGGTAATGTGGCCTGGCGAGGGGAGTTTGTTGGCTTCAAAGCGGAAAACGCCTTCTACCCAGGTGAACAGCCGGTAAACAATATCTAAAACGTTTTGCCGCACACTTTGGATAATGTCATTTTGGGTCACGCGGCCGGCCGTAATAAGCAAGTGTCCTAACTGTTTGTCGCTTTTGCCTTCGGCATGGGCCTGGATGATTTGGGCTTGTTCGGCCGAGAGTTTGCCGCTGTGTTGCAGTATTGTAGCCAGGTGGTTGTTGTCATTATCACCCATGTAGGCATAGATCAATTTGCCTTCACGAAATGACATGTGGGCAGATTCACCACTGTGCTGAATAGTCAGGGTGCCTGTTTTCCTGGCAAGATTTATGAGATTTAATAACTGTGTTGTTGAGAAATCTCGCAGGTTGCCTTTTAGGGCCATAGTTTTTATTCCTGCATTCTTCTGGTTTGATCAGCAATAACTGTTTTTATTGCACTTTCTGTATTTTGCCTTGATTTGAAGACGTGGACGGGATAGTGTTTTTCCTTCATTTGTCCCATTAACGTGGGCATTATACATGGGGGGAAATGGCAAGTCAAACATACTTATGTCATATGAGCGCCCGTCAGACAGGAGGTGTTTTGCTCACTACACGGCCGTTGCCGCCCAGGAAATTCGCTCTGGTATGGTGACGATCTGTACGCTGGTTGGTTTACATTCTGCGTATTCCTGCCTAAAATACCCGCGCAGGATCAGGTTAGTGAGAAACAGGTGCAGGATTGAATAAAACTCTGGGGCGTTACGAAATCAAGTCGGAATTAGGGCGGGGAGGCATGGCGACTGTTTATCTGGCGCATGATCCCCGTTTTGGGCGTGACGTGGCGCTGAAGGTGATCAGTCAGGCGCTGCGGGATGACCCGGCGCTGCGGGGGCGTTTTGAGCGAGAGGCGCGCACCGTTGCCACCCTGGAGCATCCGGCTATTGTGCCGGTGTATGATTTTGGCGAGGATGATGACCAGCTTTACCTGGTGATGCGTTATATGCCGGGTGGGTCGCTGGCGGATCGGATTCAGTCACGGCCGTTTATCCTCCCCGATGTTCTTCCTGTTTTCCGCCGGGTGGGGTCGGCTTTAGACCACGCCCATCGCCAGGGCGTCATTCACCGCGACCTGAAACCGGGCAACATTCTCTTTGACCAGTATAACAATGCCTTTCTTTCAGACTTTGGCATTGTCAAGCTGACCCAGGAAACGGCCGACCTCACCGGCAGCGGCGTCATTGGCACCCCGGCTTATATGAGTCCAGAGCAGATTCACGGCGAGAAACAGTTAGACGGCCGTTCCGACATCTACATGTTGGGCGTCATCCTCTTTGAAAGCCTGACCGGGCGCAAACCATTCCCGGCGGAAACGCCGGTGAAACAGCTAATGGCCCATGTGCTGGAACCGGTACCCAACATCCTGACGCTTAACCCAGACCTGCCGCCTGATTGTGATAGCGTCATCCAACGGGCCCTGGCCAAAGACCGCGAAGCCCGTTTTGGCAGCGCCCAGGAGTTGACCGAGGCGCTAACCATCACCATGACGGGCAAATTGCCCATCATAGTCAGTGAGGACAAAGGGGAGACAGAGGCGACGGCAACAATAGACATACCGGCAGTTGTCGCGCCTGCGGCAGCCATACCCCTGCCCGCCGCGCCGCAACTGGTGTCCCCCCCGCCGCCGCGCACTGAATCGCCGACGCAGGTGGGCACGGCCGCTTTGACCTTTGACAAACCGGTCCCAGAACCGCCCACGCCTTCCGCCAATCCACCGGCGAAAAAGAACAGGCTGTGGTTGGCGGGTGGTTTATTGTTAGTTTTCCTGTTGTTATTGGCCGGGGGCGCAGCTATTTTGAACAGTTTACCGGATGATTCCCCGCCACCTACGCAGCCCGTTGTTAATCCTGCCACCGGGGCGCCCTTGACGCCCACAGTGGAAGATGTTCCGGTGGCCGTTATCAGTACCCTTCCGGTAGACACCCCTATCCCAACGCCTACGGCCGTGCCCCCCACCCCTTATCCCACACCGGCCATCCTGGAAATTGGCCGCTCCGTGCAAGATACGCCCCTGACGGCCGTGCGTTTTGGCGGCGGTGAACGGGCGGTGGTGTTGATTGGCGGCATTCATGCCGGTTTTGCGCCGGGCAGTGTGCAGTTAGCCGAAGAACTGATCGCCTATTTCCACGAACATCTGGACGAGATTCCCCCGGAGGTTTCCCTGTTCATCATTGCCAATGCCAACCCGGACAGCGCCGCCGCCCCCGGCCAACTGCCGGGCCGCTTAAACGGCAATGGCGTAGACCTGAACCGGAATTGGGACTGCCGCTGGACGGCCGATCCGCCGTGGGCGGGTACGCCGCAGATTGGCATGGGTGGCGCTGCTCCTTTCTCTGAGCCGGAGGTGCAGGCATTGGCCGACTTCATCCGGCAGCAGGCGGCGCAGGCGGTGGTATTCTGGCAGGGGCGGGCCGCTTTGGGTCTGTCTTCGCCGGGGGCGTGTGGGGATGAGTCGCTGGTGTCACGGCCGTTGGCCCAGGTGTATGGCGTGGCGGCCAATTATCGCATTGCCGACTTTGAATCCCTGGTGAACCAGGAAGTTAACGGGGACGCTACCAATTGGCTGGATGCCCAGGGCACCCCAGCCATCTCCGTGTTGTTGACCGATTACCGCGTTAGCGATTTTGAACGAAACTTACCGGCTGTTTTGTCGGTGATGGGGTGGGTGGCTGAGGGACGGCCGTAGCTCCAACTGATGGCGCGTCACGGCCGTGACCGCCGCCTCATCCCACGCCAACGCATAATACTCCCCATCTAGCCAGGGCTGGATCAAATCACCATAATGCGGACTGCCCACATGCCCCGATTGCCCCGGCGGGTGAATGCCCCAGGCGGGCATCCCTTCGCCTAAATCCACAATCAACCGGGTGGAAACAGAAATCGCATTATTGTCATAGGGCAAATCAGCGCGGATGCCCGTTTGCAACACCGTGTTTTCATCGCCGCCAATGGGGAACGGCCCCTGGTTAAACAGGCGACCCAACAGCGGCGCTGCCGCCAACGCATGGGCAAACGTCACCCGGTGCAGCCAGCCCCACTGCCATGCTGCCGGATTATTGCCCAACTTTTGGCGCAGCACGGCCGTTGTCTGCGCCAGACAGTTGACCAACAGCGCCTCATCCACCCCCCAACGTGCCGCCCCTTCGCCCACTATTCGCAGCAGCGAGACCAACCATTGCCCCTGGAAATCATTCACCGGCTGCAACAGCGGATGGCCGCCCACGCCGAGCAGTTGTTCCCGAAACGGCCGTGAAAAATGCGGCGCCAGTATCGCTTCGCTGAGTTGGCGAACGAAAATCTCATACACCGTCCCGCCCACGCTATCGGTGGTCAGACGGCCGTCCCATGCCCGCAGCAGCCGCAGCGCCAGCGCTGCATCTGGCTCATCGGTTTCCAGCCCGGCTAAATGCGCCACCAGTTCCCGCCCTGGAATGTGGGTCACATCCTGGTGCATGGCGCGGCAATCGGCCAGGGAAACCGTGGGCCGGGCGGTGAGCATCTCCTCAATGCGGCGGGCGCGGTAGCCATTGCGCCATACCTGCCCCAGGTAGTGCGGGTACTCTTCGTTTACAATGCGATGGTTGGCGCTGACGATGTACCCCTGCGCCGGGTTCAGGGCGTAGGGCATTTCGGCAAAGGGAACGTACTCCACCCAGTCAAATTCGCCCGTCCAGCCGGGCACAGGCGTCAGGCCATCCCCATCAGCCCGGATGGGCACGCGCCCGGAGACGTAGTAGCCAATGTTACCCTGCCGGTCGGCATAGAGCAGGTTGAGGGAAGGGGCGGAGATGTGGGCTACGGCCGTGACAAACTCCCCCCAATCTCGCGCCAGGTTCAACTGCCGGAAGCCATCCATTCCGGCGTCCACTTGTAGCGCCGTTGAGCAATACGCCACTGGCTGTGCGCCCTCAACCAGGACGCCGTTCACCAGTGGCCCATGTTGGGTGATGATGATTTGCTCGGTGTGCGACGGCCGTCCGCGCACCGCAATCACTTCTGTCACCACCTCCGCCGCCTGCCAATGCCCCATCCATTCATAATAACCGGGGTGATGGGGGTGCAGCCGCTCCCGGAAAAAATCTTCGCCGTCCACGTAAGAGAGCGTGGCTCCCCAGGCGATCTGTTCATTGTGCCCCACCAGCACGTAGGGCAGGCCCGGCTGGGTAAACCCGGCTACGTGCAGCCCATCCTGGCTGCGCAGGTGCATGGTATACCACAGCGAGGGCGACCCTACCGGCAAGTGCATGTCATTACACAAAATGGCCCGCCCGGTGGCGCTGCGCTCCGGGGCAATGACCCAGCCATTGCTGCCGCGCCCCGGCCCATCCCAGGCCATTTTGCCCTGAAATGGATTGACCCATGACCCCACCAGCCCGGCCAATTTCAACCCGCCAATTTCAATACCGTGCGGCAGGGTAGTGGGATTGGCTGCCGGGTAATGCAGCCCCAGGTCGGCGGCCATTTCCGGGCTGAGGGCTTGCGCCAGCTTTGCCTGCACAAATTCGCCCGATGCGCCGTTGGTGAGTGCCCACATCTGGAGACGGCCGTAAGCCACACTGTCCAGCGGCTCCCAGGCAGTTGGCTCGTGCCGGATCAGGCTGAACTCAATGGGCAGGGTGGGGCAGGTTGCCAGCCAGCCATTAACCCCTTGCGCATAGGCAATAAGGTCAAGCTGCACATCGGGCGGCAGCAGCGCCCACGTTTGCCGCGCCAGCCGGGCAAAGCCCAATGTGCGCGATAACCGGTCGGTGTCCAGCGTGAGGCGGCCAAACAGTTCCGACAGCGTACCGGCAGCGGCGCGCCGGTTCAGTTCCATTTGCCAGAAGCGTTCCTGGGCATGAACAAAGCCCTGCGCCCGCAGCAAATCATGGC
>JAHBVI010000080.1 GCA_019637635.1 Anaerolineae bacterium | reverse complement strand
GATACCGGCCACGTACACGGCCGTTGCCGCCATAGAAGCCGGAAGCCCGACGCCCGCAGACCCATCACCGACCACCGATTACCGATTACCGATTACCCCCACCCTCACCCCCCCCCCCCCGCCCCCCCCCGCCCCCCCACCTGCTCACCGGCTCTCCGGCCTTTCGGTGATTCCCCAAAAATTCAACAACTGCGGCCCGGCCAATCTCACCATCAATCTGGCCTACTACGGCCATCGCATAGACCAACTGGACGTAGCCGCCCAGATGCGCCCCCAGTATGAAGACCGCAACGTCACCCCCTGGGAACTGGCGGCCTACGTAAACGAACAGACGCCGCTGCGAGCCAGCGTCTTCAGCGGCGGCGACCTGGATACCCTCAAACGGCTGATCGCCGCCGGCTATCCCGTCGTCATCGAAAAAGGGTACGAACCCAACGACTGGCAGGGCTGGATGGGCCACTACCTGACGCTCATCGGCTACGATGACGCCACCCAGGAATTCAGCAGCCTGGACACCTTCCTCGGCCCCTGGGACAGCAGCGGGCGACAGGAAAGCTACAACTACATCAACACCTATTGGCAGCACTTCAACAACGTTTTCTACGTGGTCTACCCGCCAGAAGCAGAGGAAACGGTGCTGGCCTTGCTACCACCCGCCTTAACTAACCCACTAACCATGTGGCGGCAGGCGGCTGAAACAGCCCAGGCGGAAACGATAGCCAACCCTGCCAATGCCTACGGTTGGTTCAACCTGGGCAGCAGCCTGACCGAATTGGGCCACCTGACGGGTGAGCAGAGCTACTTTGCTAACGCCGCCGCCGCTTTTGACCAGGCGCGTACCATCGGCCTGCCCTGGCGCATGTTGTGGTATCAGTTCTGGCCGTATGAGGCGTATCTGGCGGTGGAGCGCAACGACGATGTGTTAACCCTGGCCAACGCCACCCTTTCCAGTGGCGGCGGGCAGGAAGAGGCGTACTACTATCGCGGCCTGGCTTACCTGGCGCAAGGCTATCCGGCGCAGGCTCGGCTGGATTTTGAGCAGGCCGTTGGGTGGAATCCGACGTTTACGGCCGTGCAGGAAGCGTTGGCAGCGATGAGGTGAGGGGGTGAGGGGGTGAGGGGGTGAACAATTACCAAATACCGATAACCGTTTACCGATTACCACCCTCAATATCTGCGAAAAAACAACACCACCCGCTCCATGAACAGGTCGTCGGCGTAGCCGTGAAAGGTGTGGGGTTGGGCTTCATAGAAGTAACATTCGTGTGCGTGTCCGTTTGTTTCCAGCAGATCGCACAACTCCCGCGACCAGGCCACCGGCACCACGTCATCGGCCACGCTGTGATGCACGGCAATAGGCGCAGTGATGCGGTCCAGGTAACTGATGGGGGAGATGAACCCTAACAGATCGGGCGGGGCGGCCAGTTCAAATTGCCCCCGCCCACCGCCCGACCAGTAACGGATGCGATCATAATTCCGTTTTTCGTCGCCGCTCATCGAACCATACAATACGGCCGCACGGATATACGGCTCGTTGTTTACGGTGATGACGCGCAGGGCGATGCCGCCGCCCATGCTGTGCCCCCACAGGTGGATGTGGTCGGCGTCGGCGCGGCGCAACACACCCGCCGGGTCCTGGCTCTGTTCGCGCAAAATGGCGATGAGGTTCAGCACGTCAATGGCGTAACCGGTACGGAAAGCGTCCGGGCCGTTATCGGACGGCGGGTAGTTGCGGAAGTTGGGGTGGATGACAAAGTAACCGGCTTCGGCCAGGGCATCCGCATAGCGGGTGGTGTAGTCCAGCGTTTTGTAAATGTTTGGCTCGATGTAACCGTGCAGCACCAGCGCCACCGGGAATTTATCGCCTTCGTGGGGCACGTTCATAAAGCCGTAAATGGTCAGCCCATCGCTGGGGTAAGAGATAAGATAACGGGTAAACGTGTCTTTTTCCTCTAGCGTGTCTTCAATTTGCAGAAAGCCGCCGCCGTAGGTGCGGGCGGTGAGGGCATCAATGGTCAGGTCTTTGTAAAGGTTGGGAGTAGCAGTAGGCGGCAGTGTCCCGGTGACGGTTGGCGTCAAGGTGGGCGGCGGCGTTTGGGTGGGTTGTGGCGTGAAGGTGGGCAGGATGGGTACGGCCGTACCCCCCGGCAGCGGCGTATTGGTGGCAGGCAGCGCAATAAAGGATTCCGGCAGAGATGCTACCGAGACACGGGTGGGCAGCACGGCCGTTTCCCCACACCCCACCAGCAGCAACAATAACAACCAGCAGCAGGTCAGACGTTTCATCACGGCCGTCAGTTTAGCCCATTCAATCGCAGTGGCAAGTGGCCGGTGACCGGGGTGGGTCATAGGAAATTTTTCCTATTTGCCAAATAGCCACAAACGCCTATTTTCCCTACTGGATTTTTGAAAACCCCCTGACCTGTTACCCGGTGGAAATATGGCAAAGATACTGGTGGTGGAAGATGATTTAATCATCCAAAACTTGATGCTGTTTTACTTGCAAGACAAACAACATCAGGTGTTGGTAGCGGCCAATGGCCGGGATGGCGTTTCCCTGGCCCGGCAAGAACAGCCAGACCTGATCATCATGGATTTGCGCTTACCGGTGCTGGATGGCTGGCAGGCCACCGAACAGATAAAAGCATGTGACCAGACGGCCGACATCCCTGTTTTAGCCCTGACGGCCCAATCGTACACGGCCGTGCGCGAACGATTCCACGACGCCGGCTGCGATGGTTACGTGGGCAAACCCATCAATTTCCCTGACCTTTTTGTGCAAATAGACACCCTCACCCGCAACAAAATTTCTGCCTGACCTGTTTTGGCGTAAGCGTTCAGGCTCTCTGGAGACCTGACAGGTTTTTGATCTGTGAAATTCCAGGTTGAACTGATGAAAAACCTGTCGGGTCTGAAACGTTACATTTGGGCATTGATCCATCCGTGAAAATCCGCCCCATCCGTCTCATCCGTGTACCTATTGAATTGAAGTCAGGGCAGCAAATACCAGTCGAGGAAGCGCTGCATCCGGCCGTAAAAATCCAACTGCGTCGCCCGCTGCAAAAAGCCATGCCCCTCCCCGGCATACGTCTTGTACTCAAACGTCTTGCCTGCCTGCCGCAGCGCGTGCGTCCACTCCTCCGACGCCTGCGGCGGCACCACATCATCTTCCAACCCATGACAGATCAGCACCGGTTTTTGCACCGCCGCCACCTGGTAAATAGGCGAGGCGTCCAGATACACCCGCCGGTTTTGCGCCGGATGCCCCATAAAAGTCTCACTGTACAGCCGCAAATCCCGGTTGCACTGCGCCCAACTGGAAATGGTGTTGGCATCGCCAAACTTATCCACGCCGCAGGCAAACAAATAATCCGGGTCACGCGAGAGGGTGCAGGCCACCATGTAGCCGCCATAACTGGCCCCATAAATGGCAATGCGCGCCGGGTCAATGCCCGGAATCGTTTGTAGAAACCTGGCCCCCAATAGACAATCTTGTGTATCCCCTTTACCCCAATCGTTGTAATTGGCGTGTTCAAAAGTGACGCCGTAGCCGGTGCTGCCCCGGTAGTTGGGTTGCAGCCAGGTGTACCCTTTGGCCAGGAAGTATTGCACCATCACGTCCCATTCCAACTGCTTTTGCAAGGACGGGCCGCCGTGAGGATGCACAATGGCCGCGCCGTTGGGCTTCTCCGGGCGGTAGAGGAAGGCAGGGATTTCCAGCCCGTCATAGCTGCGGTAGCTGACCGTTTCCGGCAGTTGCAATCGGTTGGCGGCCAGGGCGGGCAGTTGGGAAAAGGTGAGGGGGGTGATACGGCCGTCCAGCCCCACCTTGACTATATCCGGCGGCTGCAACGGGCTTTCAAACAGGGTTATCAGCGATTGACCGTCTGGTGTCCATTGTGGCCGGATGTAAATGCCGGCGTCCGCCCGCAGCGTGGTCGCCTCACTGGTCTGGGCATCCAGCAGCGCCAGGTGCAGCGTGCCGCCCTGATTCAGCGTGCAGGCCAGCCGCGCCCCGTCCGGCGACCAGTCAATATCGGCTACATCCTGCCCCAGGTGGGTCAATTGGCGCAGGCCGCCGCCATCGGGCCGCACCAGCCACACCTCATTCCAGCCAGATTGCTGCGAGAGAAAGGCGATATGTGACCCGTCCGGCGACCAACGGCCGTGCCAGTTCTTTACCTTCGGCCACATGGTCAATTCTCGAATCTGCCCGCTCTCCACTTCTACAATGTGAATATCCAGCCGGTTGAGGTCATTGAAAGGGCGAAAGGTGTAACAAACGAGACGGCCGTCCGGCGACGGCCGTGCCTCCCAACAATCCCCATCGATGCGTGTGACCAACGGGCGCGGCCAACGGCCGTCGCGGTCGGTCAGCAGCAGTTGTTCACTGTCCTCCCGCTCCACGGTGACGATGAGGCCGTGACTGTGCGGCAGCCAGACCGGGCTGCCCGCGCTGCTGGCAAAGTCGCTAATTTTTTGCGGCAGGCCGCCGGTTGTGGGGGTAACGTACACGTGGCTGTTCATCTCAAAGGCCAGCCACGCGCCATCGGGCGACCAGTGCGCGGTTTCGCCCGGCCAGGCGAGTTTACGGCCGTGTGACACCCGCTGCGGCCAACCGCCGTTAGTCGGCATCACATACACCTCGGTCAATTCATCCCGCATCCAGGTGAAGGCCAGCCGTTCCCCGTCCGGGCTGAGTGTGTGGCCGCCGAGCAGGGAGACGGCCGTGAGCAGTTCCAGATTCCACCCGGCCGGCGGCTTCACATCCGGCCGGGCAATCGAAGGCCACCCGTTAAATTCATACTTTTCCGTGAGCTTGATTTCATCTGCCATATCCACCTCGCAACATTCTGGCGGAGGGCGCATCTTATTGCGGAGTGCGCATCCTCAGATGCTTATCTGAGGATGCGCACACCGCTCACAAATTGCGCCTGCAATCCCATCTCCAGAAAAGGTATAATTCCCGCCAGACCTGCCCAAGATTATACTCGCTGGAACTGATTTGAGGTTGTGATCACAAATTCCGTGTTTATAGTCTGGTCAATGGCGGCCGTCAGGTTGAAGATGACCTGTTTGCCGGATTGCGTTAGAGGTAGAAGAGTATGAACCTAAACCTGGACCCATCTTCCATTTTTGAACAAACAACTCTGCCCCGTTTTTCGGTCGCGCAGACGATTCTCTACCACCTCCTCCCTGGCGTTTTCATTGCCCTGGTGTTTGTCGCCCTGGCCCGGTTCACCAATCCTTTTGGCTGGCCGCCCAGTCTGGCGCTGCTGCTAACCTGGTTGGTGGCCGGCATTCCCATCCTCGTTGGGCTTTTGTTTTACTACGGCCGTCAACAAAACGGCGCCCTATCTCTCAACGGCGTCCTTTTATACCGTGAACCTTTGCCCTGGCGGCAATATGCCTGGTTGGTGCCGGTATTGCTTGTCTGGGCAGCGCTGGCTTCCACCCTGCTCTACCCTCTTGGTGAATCTCTTCAACACAATCTTTTTGGTGGCTGGCCCGCCTGGCTCAACCTGACTACACTGGCGCAAAACCCGACCCAATATCCCCCGGCGACTTTGTGGATGATTGTGGCACTTAGCGCCGTGCTCAACATCGCCGTCCCCATCACCGAAGAACTCTATTTCCGCAGCTTTTTGTTGCCCCGCATCCCTGCTTCCCCTCGCTGGGCGCCCTTTTGGAGTTCGCTCCTCTTTTCGCTTTACCACTTCTGGCTGCCGTGGGATGTGCTTGGGCGCATGATCACCTTGTTACCGGTGGTGTATGTGGTGCAATGGAAACGCAATGTCTATGTCAGCATCCTGGTTCATTGCCTGCTCAACCTGCTCGGCACAATTGGGCTGGCAGCGGTGGTAATGGGCGCGGGTGGTTAGTGGAGGGGGTCACGGCCGTAACCAATGCATTAAACTTCCACGCCAGTTCGTATAAACCGGCAAAACGGTTCTCAAGGAGTGTGACAGAATGGAATACAAAAGTCTGGGACGCACCGGCGTCAAAGTCAGCCAGCTTTGTCTGGGCTGTATGAATTTTGGCGGGCGCACGGATGAGGCGGAATCTATCGCCATCATTGAGGCGGCGCTGGCAGCGGGCATCAATTTCATAGATACGGCCAACGTGTATGGGCATGACCCAGCTAATTTCAGTGTGGGGCGGGGGCGGAGCGAGGAGATTGTGGGCAGGGCGCTGAAAGGGCGACGGGAGCGGGTAGTGCTGGCGACCAAAGCGTATTTCCCGATGTCTGACGACCCCAATGCGCTAGGCAGCAGCCGTCGCCATCTGATTGCCCAGTGTGAGGCGTCGCTGCGGCGGCTGCAAACGGATTATATCGATCTGTACCAGCTACACCATCCGTCGAATGAGATTCCGATTGATGAGACGCTGCGGGCGCTGGATGATCTGGTGCGGGCGGGCAAGGTGCGGTATATCGGCACGAGTACGTTTGCCGCCTGGCAATTGGTGGAGTCGTTGTGGGTGGCCAAGGAGTATGGCCTGAATCGGTTTGTGAGCGAGCAGCCGTCTTACCATATGCTGGACAGACGGGCTGAGCGGGAATTGATCCCGATGGCGCAGACGTATGGCATTGCCGTCAATCCTTATTCGCCGACGGCGGGTGGTTTCCTGACGGGCAAGTATGAACGGGGGCGGCCGGCCCCGGCCGATTCGCGGTTTGATGCCTTCTGGACGCGAGCGAAGGAGATGCACTACACGCAGGCAGCTTTTGCGGTTTTGGATGTGGTGCTGGTGTTGAGCGCGGAGAAAGGGTGTACACCGTATCAACTGGCGCTGGCGTGGTGCGCGCAGCAGCCAGGCATTACCAGCCCAATTATTGGGCCGCGCCGCCAGCACCATTTAGAGGATGCTTTACCGGCGCTGGACATCCAATTGACCGATGCAGACCGGGAACGGATTGACCAGGTGTCGCCGCCAGGGCGGGCCGTTGTGCCGTATTATGGGTATGATGGTTTTGCCTGGGTGACGTGGGGGCCGCATCAGTTTCGGTGGTAACGGCCGTCATTCACAGTGGAGACAACCTTGACACCCGTAAAACCAGTCCCGTAAAATTGAGCCAGCTTATTCATCATTTGGAGGTTAATCATGTTGTTAGCCGATATTACTGAAGAGATTAAAGTCTTACCGAGGTTTGAAAAACTGCAACTTATTGAAGCCATCTCCAAAATGCTTTTGGAAGAAGAAAATCCGACTCGATATTTTGCCACCGAGGCTGTTTACCCTGTTTTTACCCCGGATAATCAGGAGAAAGCAGCGGCGCAATTGCAACAATTTTTAAGGCAGGCGCTGTCATGACCAGCCAGCGCTTTCCTTACACCCCACATTCTCAATTTCCAGTTGGCATACCGCTTGTAAACATCTCGCTTTCCAATGAGACAACAACCGTGACTGTTCCGGCTGTAGTTGATTCTGGCGCAGCTTTGAATATTCTGCCATATGACGTTGGCCTGTCGTTAAACCTGAACTGGGATAAACAAACGTACCCACTCGACCTGGGAGGCATTCTTACGGGGACACGGGCTTATGCAGTTTTGCTGCAAGCGAAAGTAGAACCTTTTTCACCCCTCAGGCTTGCCTTTGCCTGGATTGATAAACCTGGCACAGAGGTGCGTGTTCTCTTGGGGCAGGTCAACTTCTTTCAAGAATTTGACATTCACTTTTATGGGTGCGACAAAGCCTTTGAAATTGCTCATAAGTCCGGTTAATTCCTGGGGACGGATTGACTGAGTGATGTGTGGCGCACCAGTTCCGGGGACGACGGCCGTTTGGCATGTTGGAGATGTGAATCATAAAGCAATATGAAGATTTGTGTGGTACAGACGAGGCCGTTCCCCGGCAACATCGCCCGGAATATCGAGCAGCATCACCGGCTGATTGACACGGCCGTACCCCCCCACCACCCTGACCTCATCCTCTTCCCCGAACTGTCGTTGACGGGTTATGAACCAACACTGGCGAGAGAGTTGGCCATGGAGGTGGGTGACGGCCGTCTCACCACTTTTCAAACAATTGCCGATGCCCGGCAGGTGACAATTGGCGTGGGGGCGCCCATCATCCAGGCGGATGGCATCTGCATTGGCCTGGTGTTGTTCCCGCCAGGCCGGCCCCGGCAACTTTACGCCAAAAAGCATCTCCATGCCGACGAAGAGCCATTTTTTGTCAGTGGGCGCAGTTCGGTGGAGTTCCTCGGCAGCAACAACCAGGTGGCTCTGGCGATTTGTTATGAATTGTCCGTGCCCGCCCATGCCGCCCACGCCCATGAAAACGGGGCGACGATTTATATGGCCAGCGTGGCTAAATATGCGCGGGGCGTGGCTGCCGCCCACCAGCGATTGGCCGAGATTGCCCGTGAATATGGAATGACGGCGCTGATGGGCAACAGCGTGGGCCTGGCGGATGGCGATTTATGCACGGGGAATACGGCCGTGTGGAATGCCCAAGGGACGCGGCTGGGGCAGCTTGATGACACCCATGAAGGTCTCCTCATTTTCGACACAAACAGCCAGGAACTCTCCATCAATCAGACACAGACGTGACCGGTTTTTGGAAACCTGTCACGTCTAACTGGCGACATTTCTCCCTATCAAACGCACCCCCAGATCGTGTATACTGTTCCCAGGCGAGCCGCCTTCAAAAAGACCCCGTACTTTGCATCGCAGCCACAGAATTGTTGTTGAGTAATTGAGTAATTACCCCATTACATAATTACCCAATTACCTCTCCAAGGAGGAAAAATGAACAGGCTGCAAGAACTCCACGAACTGGGCCAATCCACCTGGCTCAATTACATGCGTCGCTCCTTTTTGCAATCCGGCGACCTGCGCGCCCGCGTCGCCGAAGGCATCCAGGGCCTCACCGCCAACGCTGCCAACTTTGAAGCCACCATTGCCAGCGAAGCCGATTACGACGAAGCCATCTGGGAACAGGTAACGGCGGGCACACCCGCCCCGGCCATTCATCGCGCCCTCATCATCTCCGACGTGCAGGTGGCAGCCGATTATATGCACACCGTTTACCAGGAAACTCATGGGCTGGATGGGTACGTGAGCCTGGAATTGGACCCGGTATTGATGTATGACGCGGTGAACACGGTAGCAGAAGTGCGCCATCTGGAAGCGCAAATCAACCGGGCCAATGTAATGGTGGAGGTTCCGGCCACGCCGGCCGGCATTGAGGCGGTGAAAACACTGACGCGGGATGGCGTCAGTATCAACATCACCCACGTTTTTTCGGTGGATGTGTATGAACGGGTGGCCCAGGCGTACATTGAGGGATTGGAAGTGTTTCTGGATACACACAGCGTGTGGCGGTTTACGCCCAATTCGGTAGTCTCCTTTTCTGTGTCGGCCATTGATGAGGCGGTAGACCCGCTGTTGGCAGAACGCGGCGAACGGGATTTGCTGGGACGCACGGCCGTTGCCCAGGCCAGGCAATTATACGGCCGTTGCCAATCCATCTTCAGCGGCCCCCGCTGGGACAAAGTGGCCCGGCGCGACGGGCGCATCTTGCGCCCCAAATGGAGCCGCACCACACCGCGCAACTCCGCCTACGCCGACACCTACTACGTGGAAGACCTGATTTGCCCGAACAGCGTCACCACTTTCTCGCTGGAAACATTGGCGGCTTTTCTGGAACACGGCCGTGTGGAATCTCACGTCGCCGCCTGGCCGGAACAGGCCGAAAATCATTTGCAGCGCATAGAAGAACTGGGCATCAACCTGGATGCCATCGCCGGCCGTTTGCAGCAGGAGTACCTGCGCGCTTCCGAGCAGCAGTTCCAGGCCATCACCCGGCGCATCAGCCGTAAGCGGGATGAATTGGAGAAAGTGTGGCAGCGCACGGCCGTGCATGGGGCCATCCACCCGGCGGTGATGACGGAACCGCCCCCGCAAAGACAGGCGATCCGGTAATAACCAAAACGGCCCCACAGGACTTTACGGGGTTCGGCATGACGAGTGATGCGTGTGGTCTCTCTGGTCACGCATCACTCGTCACGCATCACGGCCGTTATCCCCCTCCCCTCACCAAATAGACGACCAGCCCGGCCATCGCCGCGCCGGCCAGCGTCCACAACATACTCACCTTAAACTGAAATAGCGCCAGGAAAGCGGCCACGGCGATGAGTAAGGCTGCCCAATCAACCGTAGACCAATCGGGCACATACAGGCGCAGCGGCCCCCAATAAACCTCATTCACTGTGCCAAAGATAACGTTCAACGAAAACCAGACCGCCAGATTGAGAATGACGCCCACCACCGCCGCCGTGATGGCCGTCAGCGCCGTCGTCAATGACTGCCGCCCGCGCAAACTTTCAATGTACGGCGCGCCCAGGAATATCCACAAAAAACAGGGCACAAACGTCACCCAGGTTGTTAAAACTGCGCCGATCACCCCCGCCGCCAGCGGCGACAGTGCCCCCGGATGGCGATATGCGCCCATAAAGCCCACAAACTGCACCACCTGAATCAGCGGCCCCGGTGTAGTCTCGGCCATGCCCAGCCCGTCCAGCATCTCGCCGGGCTGCAACCAGCCATAAACACTAACCGCCTGTTGGGCAATATAAGCCAATACCGCATACGCTCCGCCGAAGGTCACAACCGCCGCCCGGCTAAAAAAAAGGCCAATATCCAGCAGCGCATTGCGGTCGCCATAGGCCAGCCACAGCAGCAGCAGCGGCGCAAACCAGAGCAGTAAACAGACGACCAGGGTGATGAGAGCGCGTCTGGTAGACGGCCGTGTATGGGGCGCAATGGCATCATCAATCACTGCCTCGTCAAGCGCCTCACGTTTATTACCAATACCAAACAGTTCCCCCCACCGGCGGCCAGCCACCAGCCCCACCAGGCCGGCCGCAATGATGACAAAAGGAAACGGCGCATTAAAAAAGAACATGGCCACAAAGGCCAGCGCCGCGATCCCTTGCAATACCCGGTTTTTCAGGGCGCGTTTGCCGATGCGCAGCACCGCCTCGGCCACCACCGCCATCACTGCCGGTTTCAAGCCATAGAAGATGGCCTGCACAAAGGTCACATCCTGGTATTGGGCGTACAAAATGCTCAGCGCCAGAATAGAAAGAAAGCCCGGCAAGATGAACAGCAATCCGGCGGCCAATCCCCCCTTCAGGCCATGCAGCAGCCAGCCCAGGTAGGTGACCAACTGCTGCGCCTCTGGCCCAGGCAGCAGCATGGCATAATTCAGCGCGTGCAAAAAACGGGCCTCACTGACCCACTTTTTCTCCTCCACCACCAGCCGGTGCATGACGGCCATTTGCCCTGCCGGGCCGCCAAAACTGTAGATGGCGATGCGCAGCCAAACACGCAATGCTTCTTGGAAGGAAACGGCCGTTTGTTGGTTGTTGGTTGGTTGCATAAAAATGAGATTGGAGATTGGAGATTGGGAGATTGGGAGATTGAGCAATCTCCCAATCTCCCAATCTCCTAATCTCCCAGTCTCTCAGTCTATCGGTCGAAAATGAGAAAAGCGCCGATGCTGACGAGGGCGACGGGGCCAATCAGGCCGCCAATCAGCACGACAATATCAATGATGTGCAGCAGCAGACGGTTGATGGCGCTGCCGCCGGAAGCGTCCCAAGTGCCTGCACCGGCCCCGCCAAACCAGCGGGCATCTGACTGATCTTCGTTTACTTGCACCCCTAACAGCGCCCCCAGCCAGCGCGCCAGGCGCGGCCGTACCGCGCTGAAAAAAAGCTCAATGTACTGAATGTAGGCCGCCAACATGCCAATCACCAGAAAACCGAGCAAAACCTCCTGTAATCCCACGCCGGGCGCGTCGGTGAGCAGGGCGTACACGGCAAAAAAGAAAAAGGCCGAGCCAAAAATCAGCAGCGCCCCCAGGCCGGGCGGCATACTACCGAAGGCGTTCAAAATGGGGTTCGTGCTGTGGTAGCGGTAAACGTTGGGTGGCAGCCATTCGGCCAACCCCTGCCAGTCGGCGTCAGATTGGGCAAAGAGGGTGAGGGTGAGTACGGCCGTGTCCCCATCCACATCCGCCCGGCGGCTAAACTGCACATTCCCCAACGGGTCTTGCCACGTCAGCCGGAATCCGCTGGACGGCCGTCCCTGCACCACCAGCACATCCTTCCGCCCCCGCCGCAGTTCCAGCACCACCCCCTTCCCCGGCGGCAGCCCGGCCATCGTTTCCCGGATCACCCGCTCGTCTGGTTCTTTACTGACAATTTTTCGATTAACTTTCAGGTTCATAGCTTTTTGAATTAGGAATTATGAATTAGGAATTATGAAGGAGCCGATGCACCGCTCACTGCCCACTGCTTACCGCTTACTGCCTGCTCCCACCCCACAACCCATAGCCCGCCTGCCGCCGCTCTTCACGGCGCTGATGCTGCTCGTGAATTTCGCGCACGTGGGCCACCTTTTCGGCGATACCTGTTTCCAGCCACAGCTTGCCGTTTTCTGGCGTAGCCAGACTGCCCGCGCCATATGCCCCCGTCTTCGTATCATCGTCCCAGGGTGGATTGGCAATCAGGTCGCCGCCTTCAATCCAATCCATGTAATAGTTGGGCGTACTCACAAAATCCGTCTCATCCACCACCCGCTCCATGTGTACCAGGTCAGGCCGCAGGTGCAAAATCATCGCCGTTTCCAACTCCCCGGCGTGCCCCATGCCACCCCGCGCCGAATGGCGGGTGGATTGCACGACCGGCGCAGCCAGATGACCGGAGGTGTGCAGCCAGGCGGTGGCGCAAAAAATGCGGCGGTGCCGCTCCCCGGCATACTTGACCACATTCACCAGGAAGGAGCAGTTGCCGCCATGCCCACTCATCAAGTAAAAACGGCCAAAGCCGCGCCCCACCAGCACATCCACCACCGCCAGCCAGAAATCTTCAAACGCCCGCCCGCCACAGTTCAACGTCCCAGCAAAGGAGGGGCGGTGGGTGCTGACCCCATAGGGGAAAACGGGCAGGCAAAAGGCAAGATCAGGAATGGCTACGGCCGTGCCCTCTCCAATCGCCTCAATAATCAACGTATCCGTGTTCATGGGCAGGTGGTAGCCATGTTGTTCCGTGTGCCCGATGGGGAGGATGAGCAGGTGAGCAGGTGATGGCGGCGAGGACGCCGGGGTGATGGGGTGTAGGGGCGGGACAGGTGGGTAATGCCCTGGTTGTTCACCTGAGCCTGTGCCCCACCTGTCTCGCCCTTCGGGGTTGGGGTGAGGGGGGTGTAGGGGCGAGGCAGGCGGGTTAAACCGTGGCAAATCACCAAAACCTGCGCCCTGCCTGCCTCGCCCCTCTGTGGTTGGGTGAGGCAAGGCCAGCCGTTGCGGGCCGAGATTAAGGTCTATGCCTTGCGGCGTAAGGGCATAGACGCGGCTAAAGCCATCGTCACGCAGACTGTCCAGCAAGTTAGCCACCAATTGCCCCAACACCGGTTCCGGCACAGCCAACCCACTGCCCCGCCAGCCGTAGGGAATAGGCGGCAACAAACCAATGCGCGTAGACTGCCCCAACGCCTCCGCCACTTTTGCCAGGTCATATCCCGCGCCTAACGGCAAAATGAGCGGTGTATCACGGGATAAAACCGCCACTTCCGGCCATGTTAATTCGTCATACGGGAAAATCTCAGTCATGGTTCATAAGAGCGGCACGGGCAGAGACCGGCCGCAGCGAATCGGAGTTGTTGCAAGAGATGGCACAGATTATAACGAAGATGCCGGGAAATGGGTGGTTGGGCTAAAATCAAGCCATGTTACTCTACTTTGTGCGTCATGGTGAAAGCACGGCCAACCTCGTCCATGAGTTTGCCAACAGCGGCTTCAAACATCCGCTGACAGAGAAGGGGGTGGCGCAGGCCCAAACATTGGCGCGCCAGTTGTCCGGCCTTCAGTTCACCATCATTTATTCCAGCCCGGTCATGCGCGCCGTGCAGACGGCCGTGATTTTGGCAGAGCGTTTTCAAGCGCGGCTGGAAATCACCGAGGCGCTGCGGGAATGGAGCGTGGGCATTTACGAGGGCACAACTGACCCTGCCGGTTGGGAGCTGCACCGGCAGGTGCAGGAAGATTGGTATATCCACCATAAGCCAGAGAGTAAAATGCCCGGTGGCGAGAGCTGGCTAGATATTCGGGCGCGTTTTGTCCCTTTTATCGAGGGGTTGGTAAGAGACGGGCAACATTCAGAGCAAAAATTGTTGTTAGTGGCGCATGGTGGCCTCTATCTGGCGATGTTGCCCGCCATCCTGACGAACGTGGATTTTTCGATGGCCAGCCAGGGATTTCCCTATACCGCCTGCACCATTGCCGAGACACGGCCGTCTGGCCTCTATTGCCTCTCCTGGTGTGACAAACCGCTTAACGGTTGAACTTCAACCCCCGGCTGAAATCAACACCACTCCAGCCACAATCACCAGCGACATAGAAATACGCCAGCGGGGGGCCGGTTCGTGGAAGAGAACGGCCGCCGCCGCCACTCCAATCACGATGCTAAACTGGCGCAAGGCGACGATGTAACTGACCTGCTCCGCCAACTGATACGCCCACAACACCAGGGTATAAGCGCCAAACATACACACGGCCGTAGGCACAATCACCGTCCACATATTCCGTTTTGTCACCGACGGAGGCCGGTGGCGCTGCCAGCGCAGCAGCAACCAGTACGCGCCGAAGGTGGTGGCTGCTTGAAAGAGCGCATATCGCACCGCCAGGCCAAACCCGCCTACGGCCGTGCCCAATCCGGGATTCATCACCTGCGCCGCCGCCCGGTCTACCAGTGTGTAGCCAATCATGCCGACGGCCGTGAGTAATATCCACCCCATCGCCGGCTGCCAATACCGCCGCCAGGAAAAATCCCGCCACGATTCCAGCGGCGCTAACAGGCAGCCCACGGCAATCAACACCATGCCCACCCAACCCCACAGTGAAGGCGGCCACCCCTGGGCCACATCCACCAACGCCAACACCAGCACCGGCAGCGACCGCGCCACCGGATAGACCACCGTAAAATGACCACTGTCATAACCCCGTAACAGACCCAGGAAATAAAGCGATTGGAAAACTCCTGTCCACAGCAAGTATCCCCCCACCAACGGCAGAATCGGCGTCAACGCGACTTCTGCCCACAGGGCCGGGACAATCCCCACCAGCGTCACCAGCGCCAGGACCGGCAGGAAAATATCCTGCCCCTGCCTTTGCCGCGCCAGCAAATTCCACCCGGCGTGCATGAAAGTGGAGAGGAAGACCAATATCAGGGGGAAAAGAGGCATAGGAAGTGGGATGAGCAGGTGCAGGGGTGAGGGGTCAGTTTTGGCGCAAAAAGGTCAGGACTATTTCGTTAAAGCGCGGGGGGTCTTCCATGTTGACCATGTGTCCGATGCCCGGTATGACCACTTTTTGGGCGTTAGGGATGTGCCCCGCCAGATGGTCGGCCAGGGGGTGGTTGTAAAAGGGCAAATCTTGTTCGCCAACAATGACCAGCGTCGGCGCCTGAATTTCGGCCAGCCGCTCATTGGCCGGGGGGTGCAGGCCACGCACCGGGTTTTTGTGGAGGAAGTGCCAGCCGGAATAATCGGCAACCAGTTGCCGCAGGTGGGCCGTCACTGCCGGTTGGCGCTGTGCGGGGACAAACCAGCCGCAATTGAGCCATCGCTCTTTGGCCTGGGCCATATTGCCGCTATGCGCCGCCTCGGCAAATCCGGCAAACCAGCCCGCCAGTTCATCCGGCCACACAAAACCGTTGAGCGCCGAGGCTGCCGCCAGAATCAGATGGTCGGTCATGGACGGATAGGCCAGGGCAAAATCTACGGCAATGCCGCCGCCCAACGAAAGTCCCAGGATGTGCGCCCGTTCAATGTGCAAATGATTCAACAATGTCTGCAAATCTTCATAATGCGTGTAGCGTTCAACGCCAGGCACGGCCGAACGGCCGAAGCCGCGCAAATCGTAGCGGATGACCTGATAGGCAGGCGTGAAAGCGGCCATCTGCGCCTCCCACATGCGCCCGTCCAGGCCAAAACCGTGAATGAGTACGAGCGGCGGCCCGTCTCCGGCGATTTCATAATAGAGCTGTGTTCCATTTACATTGGCGAATCCGTCACGGCCGTGCATGCCACATTACCTCCTGCCGCCAGAGCATATCACCAGTGCCAAAGGGGAACAATAGGCCAATTGCATACTCAATTCCTCAATTCCCGGCGATTAAAATCGCGGCTACAAGGGGCAAAGCCCACCCTTCACCAGGTTCAGGGCAGGCACTTCGTGGGCTAGACCTCAGTCGGCGAAGGCCGACTTTGCCTTCTGTTGGTGCAGATTTATCTGCCCCATTGAGAAATAGGCGATTACCCTGCCAGTTGTGGCAAATAAAAGAGCGTGGTAAGGTACACTCTATGAAGATTGCAGTGACGGGAGGCAACGGCCGTGTCGGGCAAACAGTCATCCAGGTAGCGCGGGAACAGGGGCACAAAGTAGTCAGCATTGACCGCTCACCGCCAGCATCGGCCAGTCACTTAGCGGGATTGGCATACATTCAGGCCGACCTGACCGATTATGCTGCCTTTGAGCAAGCCATCACCGGCTGCGACGCGCTCATCCACCTGGCGGCCATTCCCCACCCCCGCACAGACCCCGATTATGTGGTACACCACAACAACGTGGTCAGCAGCTACAACGCCCTCAGCGCCGCCGCCCGGCTGGGTATCTGGCGCGTCTGCCAGGCCAGCAGCATCAACGCGGTGGGGGCAGCTTTCAGCCGTCAGCCCCGGTTTGACTACCTGCCGCTGGATGAGCAGCATCCCACTTACAATGAAGATGCCTACAGCCTCTCTAAGTGGTTAGGCGAACAGCAGGCCGACTCTTTTGCCCGGCGTTATAAACAGATGACCATTGCCAGCCTGCGCATCCATTGGGCGGTGCCCGACCGGGAAACGGTGGCCCAACGTCGCCACGATCCCCCGGAGCAGATGGCAAAGGAGTTGTGGGGTTACACCGAGCGGCGGGCGGCGGCGCGGGCGTTTTTGGCCGGGGTTACGGCCGATTTCACCGGGCATGAGGCCTTCTATATTGTGGCCCCGGAGACGCTCACTGCCGTGCCCTCCCCCATTCTCAAAGAACAGTTCTACCCCGACGTGCCCCTGCACGGCAGCCTCAGTGGGCATCAGGGCTTTTTCAATTGCGCCAAAGCGGAGCGGCTGCTCGGCTGGCGGCATGATGAGGCGTGAATCCACAGATTACACAGATTTCACAGATAATAATCTGCGCAATCTGTGTAATCTGTGGATAAAAAGAGGAAATATGCATATACAACCTGCACGTGAAGATTTGATTGCTTTGACGAAGTTGAACCCGTTTGAGCGGTTTGATGACGGCCGTCCGCGTGTGCCCGATGACATCTTAGAGCGCATGAAGCTGGTGACAACGGAGGAGGCGTGGGTGGTCTTGAAGAACAACGGCTACCACCGCCAGTTTGCCGGGAACTGGCGCGAGACCCATCCGGGCAAGATCACGGTGGGGCGGGCGGTGACGGCCCAATTTTTGCCCCACCGCCCGGATTACCACGAGGCCATTCAGCAGGCGGGGCTGGCCGAAGGGCGCAGCGGTATTGGCGGCCAGAATTCGTGGATTATCGAGAGCCTACAACTGCACGATGTGATGGTGGTGGACATCTTTGGCAAGGTGAAGGATGGCACGGTGGTGGGGGATAATCTGGGCACGGCCGTGCGCGCCCGCACCCGCGCCGGAGCCGTCATTGACGGCGGCATCCGCGATTACCAGGGGTTGGTACAGTTGGAAGATGTGAATTTCTACATACGCGGCGTGGACCCGACGGCCATTGCCGATGTGACATTGGCGGGGCTGAACATCCCCATTCGCATTGGCGAGGTGACGGTGCTGCCCGGCGACGTGGTCTTGGGCACATCCACCGGCGTCATCTTTATCCCGCCCCATCTGGCGCTGGCGGTGGTGGAGCGCAGCGAAGAGATCCGTGTGCGCGATGAGTTTGGCAAGCTGCGCCTGGACGAAGGCCGCTATACCAGCGGCGAAATTGACGTTTCCCCCTGGCGAGAGGACATTGAAGCAGACTTTCAAACCTGGAAGCAGACAAACCAGCGATGAATGATCAAAGATGACGCAGTTACATCGAGTCGTTTCCCCAGAGGAGTTCGCATCCTCAGATGCGAACGGATGGGCATCTGAGGATGCCCATCTCCTCAATTTCAGGCAGACTCAATGTAAACGCAGATTTCACCGATTTTTTCATCTGCGTAATCTGCGAAATCTTTGATAAAAAAGAAATCTATGACTACGCAACCTAAACCGGAAGACCATATCAACACGGCCTCACGGCCGTCCGACCTGAAAATAACTGACATGCGTACAGCCACCGTCGGCTGGGGCGGCTGGCGTTTTACCATCATTCGCCTGGACACGAACCAGGGTCTCAGCGGCTATGGCGAGGTGCGGGATGGGGCCAGCAAGACATACGCGCTAATGCTCAAAAACCGCCTGTTGGGCGAAAACCCATGCAACGTGGATAAATTGTTCCGCAAGATCAAGCAGTTTGGGCATCACGGCCGTCAGGGGGGCGGCGTTTGTGCCGTAGAAATGGCGCTCATGGATCTGGCCGGCAAAGCGTATGGCGTACCCGCCTACATGCTGGCCGGCGGCAAATTCCGCAGCCACATCCGCCTCTACTGCGACACCCCCAACGAACCCACCGGCGAAGCGATGGGGCACAAACTGGCCGGGCGATTAGAGCGCGGCTTCACCATGCTCAAAATGGATGTGGGCATCGAATCCCTCATGGGCGTGCCCGGCACACTCTCCTGGCCAAAGGGCATGTTGCCCGGCGAAATACAGCCCGGCAGCCCCCCTGATTGGCGCTACACCATGCACCCCTTCACCCACGTCCGCCTGACGGACAAAGGCATCCGGCTTCTGTGCGACTATGTGGCCGACGTGCGCGCCGTCATTGGCCACGAAGTTCCCCTGGCCGTAGACCACTTCGGGCACATCGGCCTGGATGACTGCCTGCGGTTGGGGCAGGCATTAGAGCCGTTTAATCTGGCCTGGCTGGAAGATATGGTTCCCTGGCAATTTACCGATCAATGGGTGCAATTGGAACGGGCGCTGCACACCCCGGTCTGCACCGGCGAAGACATCTACCTCAAAGAAGGCTTCCTGCCTCTGCTGCAAGCACACGCCGTCAACGTCATCCACCCCGACCTGGCGACCAGCGGCGGCATTTTGGAAACCAAAAAGATCGGCGATCTGGCGCAGCAGCACGGTGTGAGCATGGCCCTGCACATGGCGGGCACACCCATCAGCACATTAGCGAGTGTCCACTGCGCCGCCGCCACCGAGAACTTCATCGCCCTGGAACACCACTTCACCGACGTACCCTTTTGGGGGGATTTTGTAGATGGCCTGCCCAAACCGCTCATTCAGGATGGCTATATCGCCGTGCCGGAAACGCCGGGGCTGGGCTTCACGCTCAATGAAGAAGCCGTCCGCGCCCACCTCCTGCCCGAAGCCCCCGACTACTTCGCCCCTACCCCCCACTGGGACACCGAACGCAGCTGGGATCGCTTGTGGTCGTAACGATGAACCACCCATGAAAGAATAGCCCCATTTGCCGATAACGCAGTATCTTCCTGGCATGGCAAAATGGATCAAACGGTTGAGTTTAATGCTTGGTGTTCTGGCAACGGCCGTACTCACCGGCATTGCCCTCGATGTGTACCGCTTTAGCTTACGGGATGAGACGCGCCCGGCGGATGCGGCGATTGTGTTGGGGGCGGCGGTGTATGGGGAACGGCCGTCGCCCATCTTCCGCGAACGCATCAACCACGCCATCCGCCTATACCAGGAGGGTCACGTGCAGCACATCATCTTCACCGGCGGCGTCGGCCACCGGGACGAACTGGCGGAAGCGGAGGTGGGGCGTAACTATGCCCTGGCGCGGGGAGTTCCGGCTACGGCCGTCCTCATCGAAATCACTTCCACCAACACCCAGGAAAACCTGGCAAACGCCCAAATCGTTGCCGCCGAAAACGGGTTGACCAGCTTCCTCATTGTCAGCACCCCCTACCACATGCGCCGCGCCTTAGCCATCGCCGACGACCTGGGTATGGCGGCCTACTCTTCCCCCACCCGCACCATCCGCTGGATCAGCCCGCTCACCCAGACGTTGTCCTTTACACGGGAAGTGGCGGCTTATACGGCGTACCGGTTGGGGGTGGTCACGGCCGTTGCAACCCAGTTTCGGCAAATGGCGTATAATGGACATCAAACCAACCCCGAAATCATGGTTCATCCTCTCCCCTGATTGACAGTAAAGAGGGCTAACGGTTATCTAACCGCCGGTAACGCTCTTTGTGGTCAATTAGAATAAGTTTGTAGTAGGCGATTTATCGCCTTCACACAGGAGAGGTATATGACCAGTAATATCCAAAATCTCGTTCGCAGCGCGGCCACTATCGTGCAGTCGGAACAATTTGAGCAGTTCAAGGTAGACGCGCAGGACTTTCTTTCGGCGCGCCAACGGGGGGACACGGCCGATACCCAAATCTCGCAAATGGTCGTCACCCTGGAAAGCGCCGCCGAAGTCCTCAACCGCAGCTTCCCCAAAGAAGACCCCGCCACCCAGAGTTACACCAACGTCATTTCCCCGGTGGTCATCCCCAAGGGGTCAAGCACACTCGTTTACCTGCTCATCCCCTTCGTCCTGGCTATCATCGGCGGCTTTGGCCTGCTGCTCAGCCGGGCGACCAATCTCATATTTGAACTGGCTGGCGCCTCGGCCGGCCCCAGCATCTTCTTCGGCTTCCATTATTGGCTGCTGCTCGCCATCCTGACCGCCTTCATCATCATCCGCAGCCGGGTGGTCATGGTGCCTGATGGCAGCCAGGCGCTCATTACCCGCTTTGGCAAGCTAGAAGAAGTGGTCGGCCCCGGCAAGAAGTACCTGGGCATCGGCCCTAAAAGCTGGCGGCGCAAAGTCAGCTACATCGTCAACGTCACCAAAGAGTATCCCTACAACGCCCCCATCCGCGAAGCGCCTACCTCCGGTCGGGTCAACGCCTCGGTAGACCTGTTCCTGCAATTCCGCATTGAAGATCCGCAGGAATTTATCTTTCGCATGGGTGGCGCTACCGGTTTTTCGGAAAAGCTGCACCACGCCATCAGCGAAGTGACCCGCGCCCTCATTTATGAGCAGCGCGCCGCCGATATTTATGACCTGGTGGGCGAAAGCACTCAGTCCGTGCTGGATACGCTCAACCGGCAGTTTACGCCTGCCGTGCGCTTCGTCAACGCCAACATCACCCACGCCGAACCATCCAGCCAGGAGTATCGCATGGACCTGGCCGCCGCCGAAGTGGTCAAAGTGGCTAAAGAAGCGTACACCTACCAGTACGAATTGAACCTGCGCAAAAGCCAGGATGAAGGCGACCTGAACCGGGAACTGGCCCAACTGCGCCAGACGCTCTCGGAAATTCGAGCGGATATTGCCACCTATCAGGCGCAAATTGACACCGCCCACGAGAAGGCGGTGAACAAGGCCAATGCCTATGCCCGCCTGCTGCTGATCGAAGCCGAAAGCGAAGCGAAGGCCAACGCTGCCCTGCTGGAAGCACAGGCGTTAGACATCCGCACGGTGAACAGCGCCTATTACCCGGAAATTCTGGAATACCGCTACAAACAAGAGGTACTGGACAGAGTGGAGGCTGTTGGCAGCCGTCTGCCCAAACTGGTGAATGTGGGGGCAGTGGCCGAAAACCAGATTGACTTCATGGCTGTCGCCCGCGAAATGTTGGGCGTGGAGGAAAAACCGCTCTACACGGCCGAAGACATTCGCGCCATCCAATCTCGCGCCGACCAGATTATGAAGCGCATCAAGGAACGGATGAGCCAGCTTGACGACCTGGTGGAAGACAGCGAGCAGTTGATGAGTGTCAACGAGATTGACCCCAAACTGGATGACCCGGAACTGGCGCAGGCGGTTTTGGTGGAAAGCACAAAGAAAGAGAGGCGATAAATCGCCTACTACAAACGGAGAATGGCAATGGCACGTAATTTTTCACGCATTAAAGAGGTGGTTACCACCTGGGACAGTGTACAGCGCGTATTGCGCAGCGGTGATAAGGGGGCGTTGGTGCCGGTGGTGATTCCCAAAGACCGGCGACAGATGTGGGGGCCATTTTTGATCGGCTTTGCCTTTTACACGGCCGTGACCAACTTCTGGCTCTTCTGGCGACTGAGCGCCTCATTTGCCCTGATGTTGGCGATTGTCAGCGGCGTCTTTATTGCCGGTATTGGCGGCATCGTCTGGTGGCGCAGCGCCCGCGTGGAGATTGAGCAGGGCACCACCGGCGTTATTTCCAAATGGGGCAAAATTACCGGCACCATCGGCCCCGGACGCAAATTTTTGTGGTGGCCCTGGGACAAGGTGGAGTTTATTGTGGACACCTCCACCGAAATCCCCTACACCGCGCCGGTGCTGGCCTGCCCCACCAAAGAGAACGTGCCGCTGCGCTCGATTGAGTTTTTCCTCAAGTTCCGCATTGAAGAGCCGGTGAAATTTGTGCGACGCATTGGCGCCAGCAACTTCGACATGGTACTCAGCAGCGCCGTGCAAGACGCCATTCGCCGCCGCAGCCGCCAGGTAGAAACGGCCAACGCCTACGATTTGCGCGGCAGCGATGTGGGCGACATGCAGGAAGCGTTGAACCGGCAGTTGAGCGCCTACGGTGTGCGCATCACCGGCGCGAACATCCCAGACGTGCAGCTACCGCAGCAGTACCAGGATAATCTGTCTACCCGCGAGAAGGTCGCCAAAGAACTGGCGGCCTACGAAAAGGAGTGGGAACTGATTCGCAAACGGCGCAATGACGCCCTGCTGCTGGAAATTGAACGGGCGCGCAAAGAACGAGACGCCCGGCTGATTGCCGTGCAGGAAGCGATTAACAAAGCGCGTGAGGACGTGGCCGAGATGCTGCAAAAACGGGAGGCGGAAGCAGAGAAAATCCGGCTGGAAATTGAAGCCGAAGGGCGGGCCAAGTTGAAGTCGGCCGAGAACGAAGCACGAGCCTTGCACCGGCTCGGCCGTTCCTACAAAGATAACCAGGCGGTGTTACAATACCAGTTGGCGGTGCGCCGGCTGGAAGTGGCCGAACATCTGGTGCAAGACGCGCCGCGCCCGATTGTGATCAACCACAGCGCCAGCGCCCAGGAAACGGCGCTGTCCACGCTGCTGCTGGCGAACCTGCTGCCGGAATTGATGGCGGAACGCGAAGACGGCCGTCCGGCTTGAGAAACATATAAGCATTTAATGTTATAATCGTTCGGCATGGCAGCTTATCTTTTTACCGTCACCGATCCTCAAGGGCGTGAGATATGGCTGACTGAAGAGTGCTACTGGTTTCACATCTTCGTTGAACATCCTGATATGTCGGATGTGGAGGAAATTGCCCAGACTATCAGGACACCGGATTACATCACACAAGATTCATCCGATTTTATGCGGCTTGTTTATTACCGGCCCCATCAACGCTGACCACAACGTTGGCTGATTAAAGTAGTGGTGGAACAGAACGAAGTTGTTACCGCCTACCGGGTTAAACGATTAAAAGAAGGGGAACTTCTCTTATGGCAACGATAACCATACCTGAATCTGTGCAGCGCTATTTTCCACAAGCGATTGACCCTGATCAGCTTTGGGTGAACTATAATCAGAAGGTGGATTCCCTGACCATTTATTTCACGGGAGAACCTGTACCCACTGTTTGGGATGATGTGGACGATTATGCGTATATTGGTTTTGCCCTGGACAATGAAGCTGTTGTGACTGGGCTCATGATCGAACACTTCAGCAAATGGTTATTGCTTTCTGCCCCTTTGGATCACCAGTTGCAGCCAGCCTAAAAAGAGATCACAGGTCAATTAACCAATTCTTATTGCTTGACCAAAGGAAAATGATGAATTTAGATTGGGACGTTTTGCTGGCGGATTGTGTGGATTTTGCGCAGCGGTTGATTCAGACGCCGAGTATGCCGTTTGAAGAGGCGGCCATTGCCGAGGTGGTGGCGGCGGAGTGCCGGAAGGTGGGTTTTGATGAGGTGTGGATTGACGAGATAGGGAATGTCAACGGCCGTATACGCGGCACAGACCCTTCTTTAGGCGCCATTGTCCTCAACACCCACCTGGATCACGTGGACCCCGGCGAGCCGGGTTTGTGGCGTGTGCCCCCCTACAGCGGTGAAGTGCGCGACGGCCGTCTCATTGGTCGGGGCGCGTGTGACATCAAAGGGCCGTTGGCGGTGCAGGTGTACAGCATGGCCGCTTTGCGACGGGCGGGCATCCGCCCCCGCCGCGATGTCGTTTTCACCGGCGTGGTGCAGGAGGAGATTGGCGGCGCGGGTGCGGAATTTTGGGTGCAACACCTGGATTACCCGGTAGATTTAGTGGTCTTGGGTGAGCCGTCTGATAATCAGATCGCCCTGGGGCACCGGGGCATTATCCAGATGTGGCTGACCTTTCACGGCCGTTCCGTCCATGCCAGTGTGCCCGAAAAAGCGCAAAACCCGAACTATGCCCTGGCCTCCTTCCTGCAAAAGCTGGAAACGGCGCAAACCCAACTAAAAAGCCACCCCATTCTTGGCCCGACAACGCTGGCCCCCACCATCATCGAAGTGGATACTAAAAGCACGAACGTCACGCCGGCCTGGGCGCGGGTGCTGCTGGATTTCCGCACGGCCGTCGAAAGCAGCAACAGCCTGCAAGCCTTCGTCCACCAACTGGCGGGCGCGTGGCCGCACGACATCAGCGATGCCTGGTGCGCCCCCAACACCCCTTTTGCCGATTCCGACGCACCCATTTTCGGCTTCTACACCGCGCCGGACGACCCTAAAGCAGTGCGTGTGCAGCAGATTTTGGGCACGGCCGTCGGCCATGATGTGCCCTTTACGCGGTATCAATTTGCCACGGACGGCCGTCACTTTGTCCCCTATAAACTGACCATGCTCGGCTACGCCGCCAGCGAAGAAAACCAGGCGCACGTGGTAGATGAAAGCATCAGCCTGGCCAAAATGGCCGAAAGCCTGCGCGGCCACGTGGCTTTATTGCGCGAGTTTTAAGATTTAGATACACGGATGACACTGATTTGACGGGTTTGCACGGATTGATTTGCTCTATCCGTACAAATCTGTCTGATCCGTTTCATCCGTGTATCCATTAAGCCGGTAGCACAAAGTCCAGGTAAGTGTCGGGGGTCACGGCCGTACTCCCACAATACAACTCCACAAATTTTCAAGAATTTGTGGAGTTGTGTTCCTGTTTTTCAAACCTGACAGGTCTCCAAAGACCTGTCAGGTTTTATCGATCAACTTGTTGCGTGGCAGCCCAATAAGCCGCAAAATTCGGGCCATGTATGAACGCGCTTTCCGCATCCGCCATTATGAATGTGACGCCTACGGGCACGTCAACCACGCCAACTACCTGCGGTATATGCAAGAGGCGGCGCTGGACGCTTCGGCTGCCGTCGGTTACGACATCTCCCGTTACCAACACATGCAGCGCCAATGGCTCATTCGGGAGACAGACATCACGTTTTTACGGCCGTTACACTATGGCGACACGGCCGTGGTTAAAACCTGGGTGCAAGATTTTCGCCGGGTGCGTTCCCGCCGCGCCTACGAAATCCGCCTGGCCGCCGACGGCGAACTGGCCGCCCAGGCGCATACCGATTGGGTCTTCCTGGACAGCCAGACCTTGCGCCCGGCCACCGTCCCCGACGAGATGATTCTGGCTTTCAGGCCAGATGGATTACCGGCCCAGGCGCCACGCCGGGAACCCTTCCCGGCACTGCCGCCGCCGCCGCCCGGCCTGGTCACCACCCGCCCCATCGTCCGCTGGCGCGATATTGACGCCGCCGGGCACGTCAACAACGCCATGTACCTGGCCTATATTGAAGATTGCAGCCTGCAATCATTGGCCGTTTATGGCTGGCCCATCTCTCGCCTGATGGAAAATGGCTTTGGCATTGTCGCCCGGCGGTACCGCATTGAATACAAACAACCGGCGCTGTTTGGCGAAGAACTGGAAGTATCCACCTTTGTGACCGATGTGAAGCGGGCTACGGCCGTGCGCTACTGCACCATCACCCGCGCTCACGATCAGGTATTGCTGGCGCAGGCTTGCATTACGGCCGTGTGCATAGACCTGGCTACCGGCCAACCACGCCGCATCCCGGCCGACTTCCTGGCCGACATTGCGCCCCAGATCGCCAATGCCCAATAAGAAGTTCAACTTTTGAGAAAAGTTGAACTTCTTTTCCACAAGGTACTATGAAAATCAAACAAGTAGACCGCCGTTTACTCACCATTCTGCTCATTGTCTTTGTGAACATCCTGGGCGCTTCCATGGTGCTGCCGGTTTTGCCGCTGTATGCGCTGCGCCGATTTGAGATGCCGCCGCAGCTCATTACCCTGCTCGGCGCTTCCTTCTTCCTGGCGCAGGCGATTGCCAGCCCCTACCTGGGGCGGCTGTCTGACCGCTACGGCCGTGTGCCCATTCTCATCATCTCCCAAATTGGCACGGCCGTCAGTTTTGTCATGATCGCCCTGGCCCAATCGGTGGAAATGCTGTTTGCCGCCCGCATTTTAGACGGCATTACCGGCGGTAATATCATCGTCGCCCAGGCTTACATCACCGACATCACCCCTCGTGAAAAACGCACCCAATCATTAGGGCTGGTCTTTGCCGCCTTTGGCCTGGGATTTGTATTCGGCCCGGCATTGGGTGGGCTGCTTTCCGGTTTATTCGGCCCGGCGGTGCCCTTCTATCTGGCTGCGTTGGCGGCTACGGCCGTAGTAATCCTGACCTACTTCACCCTGGACGAAACCCTTTCCCCCGCCCAGCGCCAGCAAAACCGGCAACGTGGCCGCGGCAGCCTGTCCGTCCGGCACATCGTTACCAATTACCCGCTGGTAATCGTTTTGCTGTTGACCTTTGTGGGGCAGTTCGCCTTGGGTCTTTTACAATCCACCTTTGCCTTGTATGGGGCGGCGGTTTTATTTGCCGGTTATACGCAGCGCATCACCGACCTGGGCATTGGGCTGCTGCTCACCGTCGTAGGCGTTACCCAACTGATCACGCAATTGATCATATTGCCCCGCACGCTCAAGCGGTTTAATGAAACCGTGATTATCGCCCTGGGGTTAATCATCCGGGCTTTGGGTTTGTTAATCTTTGCCATCGTCACAGTTCCCTGGCTCGGTGCATTTGGCAGCGTGTTTTTTGCCCTGGGCATGGGGCTGCTAATGCCGCCGCTGCAATCCACCGCCACCCGCACGGTGGAAGATGAAGTGCGCGGCGAGGTTTTGGGGGTGAACCAGTCGGTGGTGAGCATTTCCACGATCATCAGCACGGCCGTTGCCGGCGCCATCTTTGCCCTCAGTCCCACCCTGCCGTATGAAATAGGCGCTTTGTTATCCATCCTCACCCTGCCCCTGGTTTGGGTTCTGCACAAGGCCATGCCCCCCGAAAAAAGCAGCAGCCCGGCAACTGCCGTCTCTGATTAACTGTAAACTGAGACACACTGTGTGGGCACGGCCGTTTTATAATGGCATTCTTGCCGAAACCAGTTTTCAGCAAACTTTATTAACGACGGAACCCTCCCATCTTGGGGGCAGACGCCAGACACAGAGAAGTTATCATTTGCCAATACTTGATTGTGCTACGCTGTGCCCGGCGCGGTTGTTGACGTGACGTGATCTGACATGACTATTTTTTTTACTCTCTTGTTGGCACATCTGCTTGCGGATTTCCCCCTACAGACAAACCGCGTCTTTCGCATGAAAGTTCAGGGGGCAAAAGGGTTGGCGCTGCACGTTGCCATTCACATACTGGTGACCGCCCTCCTCATCCGTAACTTCTGGCAGATATGGCCTACCCTGCTTGTGCTGGGCATTTTCCATTACGTCACGGACTGGGCCAAACTGCGCTACGCAAATGATCCCCTTACCCCCGGTTTCATCGTAGACCAGGCCATTCATGTATTAACTCTGATAATCCTGACGGTTTTGACGCCCCAAATCACCCCCGTTTTTCCCCTCTGGTTCCTCATACCGGCCGTCATGTTGGCGCTTATTCCGGCGCTGCTCACCTTTGGCTTTGTGTGGGCCAGCGACCAATGCCGGGCCAATATGCCCCGCCCCTTCATATCCACCGCTACCATCCAATGGGCCTGCAACCGGCTGCTGCCCCTTTCCCAAAAAACCGGCTGGGTCATCGTCGCCATGCTCATTGGCGTGGGATTACTGGTGGTGGCCTGACCAGCGTAGCCCCTTTTGGTAAATCGGGCCACGGCTGCCTAATACCCCGGCGTTGGCGTGGGTGAGCCACCCGGCAGCGGTGGGGTACTGGTGGCCCCTGGGTAGGGGTCGCCCGGCGGTGTTGCCGTCGGTGGGGGCGGGGGGCTGGTAGCGCCTGGCGTGGTCAGCGTACCGGTTGGCGTGACGGTGGGGGTGGTGAAGCGTGTCCCCGTTGGCGTTGCTGTTAATTGACCGGTGGGCGTCACCGTGACGGTACCGGCGGCCGTGGTGGCCGGTGTGGGGGTTGGTGTGCCGGTCACGGCCGTGCCCGTTCCCCCAGGCAAAGTTGGCGTGGGGCTGGCCGGCAGCGTCGCCGTGGCCTGGCCGGTGGGGCGCGGTGTGTTGGTAGGGCCAACGGTGGGAAACAACGGGGTGCTGATCCCCATGATCATAAAAGCGGCAGGATCGGCCGTCGTCGCTGCCAATGGATTGGGCTGCACAATCCGCTCCACCTGCAAATACCAGACGTCGCTCGTTTCCGGCGCTTTGCCGCAGCCATACGGCCCACTGCGCAGCCGCCAGACGCCTTCCACCATCAACACCGTACCTGGCGCAGCTAACGCCAACGGCCGTTCCATGCCCTGCGCGTTCAACTGCAACCCCTCCGATACCAGCGACCAGCGAAAAATAGGCCCATTAAAAAAGTCGCACTCTGGCGGTGACAAGGGCAAATAATAGCCAGTCACACGAATACGCTGGTTCAGAAAAGCTGCCGCGTTTTCGCTCAGTTCTGGGAATGTCACCAACTGCGGCTGTCCGCTGATTACCAGGGCAATGGCCGTTGGCTCGCCGCGAAACGGCCGTAACGACCGCACATCTCCCCGCAGCAGCAAAAGCGCCGTCGTCAGGCACAGCCCCAACCCCAACAGCGCCGCCGCTGCCATCAGCAGCAGTGGCCCACGCGCCCGACGGGGGGCATCAACGGGGTTGTCTTCGGTCAGGAATGGGTCATCACTCATTGATCACTCGTCACTCGTCACTCGTCACTCGTTATCGCCATTTCAGTGTGGGCAGCTTTGTGCCCCGGTGATGCACCCACCACTCCACCAGCAGCACCACAAAGGCCAGCACCAGCAGCCAGGGCCAAAACTCACGCTGGCCGACGGCCCCTTCTTCGCCGGTGGTCACGGCCGTTTGCCCCACCTGCACCGCCGCTGCCGGCAAAATATCCGATTCCGCCGGATTAAACAAATTCACGGCAAAACTCCCGGCAGGGCGCTCCTCGCCAACCACGCCGCCGTCACGCAGCCGCACCTGGTACAGCCCCAATTGATCCGTTTCCGCAAAAATGAGTTCACCGTCGCTCACGTCGCTGCGCCAGATGATGCCATCGGGTTTAATGACAGTCACGGCCGTGCTGCTGGCGGCCGGGATAATGGAAACGGGATCACCCGGTTGCAAACCGGTGGGGGCGTCAAATGCCCGCCCCGGACTGAGCCAGCCAGTCAGGTTAGCCATCAGGATAGGAAAGGCTATTTGCAGCGGCAAATCGGAATCGCGCAGGTCAAAGTTGAGCAGCGCCACCCGATGCCCACCCCGCTGCCCAATTTGCAGCAGCGGCCCACCCTGCGCCTGTACCAGCGTTTGCGCCCAGGGTGCATCCACATGTTGCGCCTGCCGCACATTCACATTCCGCCAATCCACAAATTGCAGCAATGGTGAGTCGGTCAGCCGGATGGCCACAGTGTCCGAAAAGACGCCATTGACCGTAAACAAGTCGCCACCGCCACCCGCCTGTGGGTTAATGATGAGCATATCGGCGGCGGGTAACGGCTGCGGCAGGGGTACGCCATCAAACACATACAGGTCAAAGGCGGGCGCGTCATTTTCATTCAGCAAGTCACTGCCGGGCGGCGTCTTGAACGCTTCCACACCGGGCAATACGCCGAAGACCTGCTCCAGGAACAGATTGCCCTCCGTCACCAGCAGGGCGCGGTTGCTGACGCCGCCTTCATGCACCGCCCAGGCCGTATCGTCCAGCGGCAAAAGGTCGCCCTGGTGGTTGGAGAGGCGGGCTTCAATCACGGCCGTGTCCGGCGGCAGCAGCCAGGTTACGTTAGCCGTGTTTTGGGCCGGCGCTGTCACCCGGCGCGAATCAAACAAAACGCCATCCAGGGCAATGGTCAGCAGCGCCTCGCGGTCAATCACACCCTGGTTAGCCACGCTGGCAAAAAGTTCAATGCCCTCATCGGTGGCGCGGGTGGCCAGCGCCGTTATCGCCAGATTTTCGCCGCTGGCGCCAATGGGCACATAGACCAGTTCGGCCGGCAGCGGCGGCACATCGACCGGTAAACCGCCATCAGAAATGAGGATGATGCGGGCGTTTTGGAAACCCTGGGCCGCGCCGGACGCCAGGGCAAAAGCGGCCTGCCAATCGGCGGCGCCGTTTTCCGGCTGCGCCTGGTCAATGGCCTGGCGCAGGGCAGTTTTGTCGGTGGTGGGGGGGGACAAGACGATGGGCGTCTGCCCGGCCAGGATGAGGGTCATCTGGTTGCCGCCGCCCAGGTCGTTTACCAGGCGGCGGGCCGCGGCCTGGGCCGCGGCAAAACGGGTGGGGTCGCCATCGGTGGCCTGCATGGAGGCGGAACCGTCCAGCAGCACCACTACGCTGCTGTTGACGAGAGAGGGGACAGGCAGGTACGGCCGTGCCAATGCCAGCACCAACAGCCCCAAAATGATGAGCTGCAAAATCAGCAGCAAATTACGCCGCAGCTTTTGCCAGGGAGCGTTCGCCTCCCGGTCGCGCAGCAGCTTTTGCCACAGCAGGGTGCTGCTGACCATCATCTCCCGCCGCCGCAAACGCAGCATATACAGCAGGATGATGGGCGCTGCCAGTAAACCAAGAAGCAGAAAAAGGGGCGCTAAAAATGCCATGAGGCTGGAAGATTACCATAGAACGAGTGATTAGGTAATTGAGTAACTGTGTCATTGGGTAATTACTCAGTTACCCAATGACGCAATTACCCTGGCGGGGGGCAGACGGCTGCCGGGTAATCCATCCGCTCCCGTGGCCAGGGTTCGGCGTACCAGAGCAGGTAATCGGTGAGATGCTGCGGCCAATAGCTGTCTTCGTGTGCGCCTTCGTTGAGAACCCAGGTATGGGGAATACCCTGGGCGGTCATGTCCTGGTGCAGTTGTTCGGTGTTCGGCCGTAAATAATCCCGGTCGCCAATGTCCAGATAGATGCGCAAATCGCCCAAATCGTTGCTCAGCCCCGTATACTGCGGGTTGATGTCCGGCCCGGCGTAGGAATCAATCAGGGCGGCGCTGTGTCCGCCCACGCTGACAAACATCTCCGGGTGGCGGAAGGCGATTTCCAACGACCAATACCCACCCCGCGACAGCCCCCCAATGGCCCGCCCGGCCGGTTCGGCCCA
>JAHBVI010000008.1 GCA_019637635.1 Anaerolineae bacterium | reverse complement strand
GAACTGCTGGAAGGGGGGTGAAAGGTGATGATTCAACTGCCTGGGTCAGGCATACAACAGGTGAGCGGCGATTTATTTCGCCGGTGAGTGAGCTTTCAGACCTGATAGGTTTTTTGAAACCTGTCAGGTCTCCCCAGAGAAGGCGTAATGTATCTGAATGGAATTGCCCTGACGCATACGTATCCCTGTCTGGCCGAGCCGGGCAAAATCATCGTGGATGGCAAACCGTCCCGGTCGCTGGCAGAAGTGATGCCGTACCTGGCGACGCTGCCGGGGGTGATTGCCTATAACCCGGACGCGCCCACGCTGACCTATCGCCGCCAGCCAGGATTCATGACGCTGTATGCTCACCGGGTGACGATTACCCAGGTGCGCCACGCCGATGAGGGGCTGGAACTGTTGGCGGCGCTCACCGAAGCGATCAACGCCACCTGGGAACATCGGCAGGAGTTAACGGCCGTAACCACCCACCACCGCCGCCCTCGCCCTCTGGACATCTACGCCCTCCTGCCGCAAACAAATTGTAAACAGTGCGGCGAAGCTACCTGTATGGCCTTTGCCTTTGGCCTGATCCAGCAAAACCGCACCCTGGCCGAGTGTCCGGCGTTGGCCGAAGACCCGGCCTTTGCCAACCGGCGAGATACGCTGGCGGCCATGTTTTGAAAAAGATGTTCAACTTTTCCCAAAAGTTGAACATCTGAAACGTCAAGATGAAACGATTACTGGTCATTTTAGCCCACCCGGATGATGAAAGTTTTCCTATTGGCGGCACGCTGGCGCGGTACGCGGCTGAAGGCGTGGCTGTGACCCTGGTGTGCGCCACCAAAGGAGAAGCGGGCATTCCTGGACTCTCGGCGGCGGCGACGGCCGTGCGCCGGGAACAGGAACTACAGGCAGCCGCCCAGGTGTTAGGCGTGTCTGACCTGCGCTTTCTGGGCTACCGGGATGGTCACGTGGCGGAAGTGGATGCGGACACGGCCGTGACCCAATTAGTCGGCCTGCTTCGGGAAATTCAGCCCCAGGCGGTGATCACCTTTGGCCCGGATGGCATTTCCGGCCACCCGGATCATCTGGCCGTGCATCGGCTGGTTACGGCCGCCTTTGACCGCGCCGGAATAGATAGCCGCCTCTATTACATCGCCCCCTCTGCGGCCACTTATCAGGGGTGCGGCGTTATTCCCGCCGCCGAAGAGGCTGGTGGCCCGGTAGCGGCCATTGACGTTGGCCCCTATCTGATAACCAAAGTGCGGGCGGTACAATGCCACGCCAGCCAAAACCCCCCGTTTCCCGGCGACCCGGAAGAGGAAGCCTCCCGGCTGGTTTGCCACGAATACTTTACGCTGGCCCGCCCCCGGCTGGCCGATGTGACCTTAACCGGTTTGTTCGACGATCAAGAGATTTTCTAGGCAGTAATACATTCAAGAAGACGAATATAGTGATAGAGCAAACGAATCGCCGTTAATGGCGATATGCATGTGAAAGGAGCCTCATAAAGGAGCAAATCATGAACGACAACAAACAAATTTTAATGGATGCGCTGAAATTTCACGGCCACAAATGTTGGGCCAGCACGGCCGGGGTACGCATTGGCCTGGCGGCGATGGCTGCATTGGGCGTGGAACGCAGCGGGGCCAAATCGCTGCACGCCATTGTGGAATATGGCGACCATCACGGAGCCATGTGTTTTGGCGATGGCATTCAGTACACCACCGGCTGCACCTTTGGCAAGGGCAACGTCAGCAAAGACCCTAAGGGGAAATTAGCGGTGACGCTGATTGACAAGGCCAACAAGAAAGCGGTGCGTGTGGCTTACAAACCAACGCTGCAAAAGCAAATCAAGGAATCGGCCTTTATGCAAAAACGTTCGGCCGGGGTGCCGCCGACACAAATCCCGGAAGAAGAGCAGTGGGAACTGGTCAACCTGATCTGGGATGCTCCAGCCGAGCAAATGATGAATGTGGGGCCGGTGCTGGCGTATGATTGGCAAGAACCGGCGGAGATTATCCGCTTTGCCGTGTGCAGCGGCTGCGGCGAGTTAGTGGCGGAACCGTATCTGCGGCTGGTAGAAGGCCAGCCGTTGTGTATGGATTGCGCCGGGTATGCCGTGTAAGGGGCCAGATGGACGCCATATTTTACGTGGTGAATGCAGTTATCGTCTTTTTCTTCTCTGGGCTGATGGCCATGGCCGGTCTGGGGGCGGCATTTCTGTTTGTGCCTCTGTTTTACTACATGGGCGTGCCGCTGGCGCAGGCCACGGCCGTAGCTCTGCTGCTCAACGTCGTCAGCCTGATGTTTGCGGCGATTAACTACTGGCGCGGTGGGCTGGTGAACTGGCAGGTAGGGTTGCCGGTGCTCGTCACGGCCGTACTCCTGGCTCCCCTCGGCGCGCGGCTGACGCCCTACGTAGACCGCCGTCTGCTGTTGGGCATGTTTGCCGCCTTCCTGATCTTTGCCGGGGCGATGATGCTCTTTTACCGGCCAAAGCCTCGACAGAAAGAGTTAGGGCGTGGCGTGGAGGTGGCGGCGGGCACGGCCGTTGGCGGTGCGGCCGGTTTCCTGGGCGGGCTGCTGGGCGTCGGCGGTGGCAACTTCATTCTGCCTGTCCTCAACTGGATGGGGCTGGATGCCAAAATTGCGGCGGGTACTACGGCGCTGATCGTCGTCTTTGCCTCGCTCAGCGGCTTTCTGGGGCACGCCACGTTGGGCGGATTAGACCCCCGGTTTGTGGGCCTGATGGCGCTAATGGCCGCCAGCGGTTCTATCGTTGGCTCGCAGTTGATGAAAAACAAACTCTCCAGCGCCCAACTCAAACGCATCATTGGCGTGCTGCTCTGGGCGATTGCCGCCAAGATGATTTTTGATCTACTGAAATAAAGAGGATCTGCCATGTTATACATTGTCATTAGTATTGCCCTGTTTGTCTTGTCCTTTGTGGCCGGTATGATGGGTCTGGGTGTGGCTTTTATTGCCACGCCGGTATTGGGCCTGTTTGGCTTTGAGCTGAAACACGTCATCATGCCCTGGTCGTTGTGGCTGAATGGTATTACAGCTATTTCCACAGCTATTGCCCTGGCGCGGGCCAGACTGGTGGATTGGCGCACGGCCGTGCCCCTACTCATCATCGCCACCATCGTTGCCCCCATTGGCGTCTGGCTGCTGCAATTTGTCTCCACCAATGTCATCTGGTGGATTTACGTGGGTGTGCTGTTTTTCCTGGCCTATCGCATGGCCTTCCCACCCCAAATGGATGACGCCCACCCGCCGGTCATTCCCGATTCCACGCGGGTCAAAGCGGGCGGCGCGGCCACCGGCATTGGCGTGTTTGCCGGTTTTCTGGGCGTGGGGCCGGGCTTCCTGATGCTGCCCACCCTGGTGGTGTTGGGGTATACAGCGCGGGTTGCGGCGGCGACAACGGCCGTGATCGTCACCCTGCCCTCCTTTTCCGCCTTTGCCCGCCATCTGGAATCCGCCCAGTTCGATTGGACGATGCTCCTCATCACCAGCGTCGCCGCCGTCATTGGCGCCCAGTTGGGGGCCAGGTTCATGGCCAGGCGCGTCAAAAGTCTCACTCTCACCCGCCTGTTCGCTGTTGCCCTGGTATTTCTGGCTATCCAACGCGCCTGGATTTTACTGGCGAGCTAACCACTTGCCTCAATTTGGAGGTAAATCTTATGAGCAACAATAACACTGTCATGCCCTGGCACGGCATTCCCCGTGATCAGATTGACTGGTATCCCACCATCGTGGCCGACCGTTGCGTGGGCTGTGGGCTATGTGCCACATCCTGCGGGCGGGGTGTTTATGGTTTTGACTATGAACGTAACATCCCCGTGGTGGTCAATCCCATCATGTGCATGGTCGGCTGTACCACCTGCGCCACCATCTGCACACGGGACGCCATCGAGTTCCCCGCCACCGGCTACATCCGCCAGCTGATCCGTGACGAAAAGCTGCTGCGCCAGAGCAAGGAGATGCTGCGCGCCAACCGCGAGAAGTATGACGTGGCGCAACGTGAACCGGTGGCAGTCTGAGATTAAAGATTGGAGATTGGAGATTGCCGAATCTCTAATCTCCAATCTCCAGTCTCAAAAGGTTTTTATGAAAGAGATTGTCATCTTACCGGCCGCCAACTGCCGCCGCAGCCAGAAGGTGTTGGCTTACCTGGACGAAAATCAGGTGACGTATTCGCGCATTGATCTGGAAACGGAGAAAGGGCAGCAGATCGTGGCTGATTACGAACTGCGTTCATCGCCAGGCATTCTGGTGGATGGCGTGTTGGTCAACCCTTTCGACATCCTGGAAGCGCCGTCCTGCCGTGTCAAAGAGCCAATAGCCCGCCAACTGTTTGGCCTGGAGGAGGTTTCGTGATGCTGATCCAGATTGTCGGCTTCGGCTGCCCCAAATGCCGCCAGATGACGGCCGACGTCACGGCCGTTGCCGGGCAGCTAAACCTGGACGCAGAAATCGGCCACATAGACGACCCTTACACCATCATCCAAATGGGCATCTTTGCCCTGCCGCAGTTGGTGATTGACGGCCAACTGGCGCAATTCCACTATCACGGGCGCAAAAGTATTGAAGAACAGTTGAGGAAAGCAAACACATGAGTAATAACGACAAACGGTTTAACCCGGAAAAACGTCATAATCTCCTCAGTGAGGAGCGGCAGGCGCGCTGGAACCCACCCCAATTTTTGCAGCAGTTTGCCATCCAGCCCGCTCAGACGGCGCTAGACCTGGGCTGCGGCCCTGGCTTCTGGACGCTGCCCCTGGCCGACATCGTAGGGTCTGCGGGCACAGTGTGGGCGCTGGACGTCAGCCAGGAGATGCTGGACACGCTGGTGGAGCAGCAGCCCCCGGTACACGTCATCCCCGTTAAGAGTGAATTGCCGGAGATCGACCTGGCAACGGCCGTTGCCGATTTCATCTGGGCCGCGTTCGTCTACCACGAAGTGGAAGGCAACCTGGCTGCCGAAATGTGGCGCGTGGCCCGCCCCGGCGGGCAGGCCGCCATTCTGGAGTGGCGGCCCGACGCCGAAACCCAGTCTGGCCCGCCCGGCGACCATCGCGTCTGGCCTGACCAGGTAAAACTGGCTTTAGCGCAGGCCGGCTTCACCCAGGTCATCGAAGCGTGGCGCGACGCCGACGCTTATGTGATCACCGCGCGCAAAGGAGAAAATCATGTCAAATGAATCAGAGGTTTTAGAAACCTTGCGCCAGATATACGACCCTGAATTACGCCGGAACATCGTAGACCTGGGCATGGTGCGTAATTTGCAAACCAACAACGGCGTCGTCAATTTCACCCTGGCCCTGACCATACCGGAATGCCCGCTGCGCGATCAGCTTGTCAACGAAGCGCGCACGGCCACCGCTGCTCTCCCCGGCGTCACCGAAGTCAACATCAACCTGGGCGCCATGAACATGGCCGAACGGCGCGCTGCCTTTGGCATCAGCAGCCGACTGCTGCCCGAAACCAACCAGGTCAAACAGGTAATCACCATCATGAGCGGCAAAGGCGGTGTGGGAAAATCTCTCGTCACCGGGTTGCTGGCAGTGGGGCTGAAACAGGCCGGTTATCGGGCAGGTATTCTGGACGCTGACGTCACCGGCCCCAGCATTCCCCGGCTGTTCGGCGTGCATGGCCCGGTACAAATCGCGCCGGGCAACCGCCTGCAACCCGTGACCAGCCGTACCGGCATCAAACTCATGTCCGTTAACTTCCTCCTGGAAGACGAGGGGCAGGCCGTCATCTGGCGCGGCCCCATAGTTTCCCAGGCTATCCAGCAGTTCTGGAGTGACGTGAACTGGGGTCAGCTTGACTATCTGCTGGTAGACCTGCCGCCAGGCACCTCTGACGCGGCCCTGACCGTGATGCAGAGCCTGCCGCTGGACGGCATTATCATGGTCACCACCCCCCAGGCGCTGGCAGCCATGGTCGTGCGCAAGGCGGTCAAGATGGCGCAATCAATCAATGTGCCTATTCTGGGCGTAGTGGAAAACATGGCCGGCTTCGTGGCGCCAGATACCGGCCACCATTACGACATCTTTGGTCCCAGCCACACCCAGGAAATTGCCGAAGCGGCCGGCGCCTCCGTGCTGGCCCGTCTGCCGCTGCGGCCAGAGGTGGCCACCCTTTGTGACGAGGGTGCGGTTGAAGCGGTTACTGCGCCGGAAGTGACGCCGCTGGTTCAAGAATTGGTAAGGCTGGCGTCTGTCAGCCACACGGCCGTGCAACAACTGACAGAAATGATGGCCGTTTAGGAGGAATAAAAGATGATGACCTTACAAACTGAAATCCCCATCATTGCCGCCAGTGATGTGTCCGAACCGCTGCTTCGCCTGGCGGCGCACCTCAAGGCGCATCCGGCCTATGCCCGCTTTTTTGAGACCTACCACGCCATGCAAGATGACGTCAAGACACAAAGCCTGCTGGCCGAACTGCGCGCCCGCCAGTACCAGGGCATGGACGAGGCCGACTATCACCAGCTTTTGCAGGAGTTCTATGCCCGGCCAACGGTGCGGGCTTATCAGGCAGCCGAAGAGGAACTGCATGAGGTGGTGCAGGCCGTAGATGCCGTCATTAGCCAGGCGGCCGGGATTGCCTTTGCCGCCAATGCCCGGCGAAGCTGCTGTGGAGGTTGACCATGATCACGTTATCACCGGAATTAGCACAGGCGGCGCAGGATTTTGGCCTGGCGCTGCGTTGGCAGGGGGAAGTGCAGCCCTACGTGCAGGCCACCGCTGCCCTGGCGGCCGACGACGCCGCCAGCGAACTGGATAGACAGTATGAAAGCACACGCGCTGACCTGATAGCCCGGCAGCGCGCTGGCGAGGATTTACCCGTAGCGGATGTGGAGACATTTTATGCCCTGCGTGATGCGGTGGCGGCCGAGCCGCTGCTGGAAAATCGGGATTACACGCTGGCCCTGGCGAAGGAGTACCTGGTTCACGTCAGCGCCGATTTGAATCGCGCCCTGGGGCTGGATTTTGTGACGATGGCGCTTTCTTGATCCCTGAGGCCAGAAGTTCAACTTTTGGCAAAAGTTGAACTTCTCGGAAAAAGGAAGGAGCATGATGCGACGACTGATTATTTTGTTACTGATGGCGATGTTATGGGGGAGTACGGCCGTGCTCCCCACCCACGCCCAGGAACAACCGACGGTACAGGCCGTTATGTTCTGGATGGAAGGGTGCGGTCATTGCGCCTGGGTCAAAGAGACGGTGCTGCCGCCGCTGGCGGCGCAATATGGCGACCGGTGGCAGCTCACGCTGATCGAACTAAGCAGCGCCGAGGATTTTGACCAATTGTTTGCCCTGGGTGCGTCCTTGGGCATACCACGCAACAACATTGGCGTGCCGTTCCTGCTGATTGGCGACGCGGTTCTCATTGGCTCGGAGCAAATCCCTGCCGAACTGCCCGGCCTGATTGAACACTATCTGGCGGCGGGCGGTGTGGTTTATCCCTCTTACTCGCAGTTGGCCCACTGGCTGCCCCAGGACGAAGCGTGTCCACCAGCAGCGCCTTGCCCAGGGGCGGCTCGTTTTCCACCTACCTTTTATGCAGAATCGGAAGCGGAAGAAACCGATGCGTTAACCGGGCCGCTGCCAGACACGGCAGAACCGGTAACTATTGCTGCACCAGCAACACCCACCCGCGATGGTTTCTTGCTGGCGATACTGGTTTTGATCGGCATGGTATTGGCGTTGGGGTACACGGCCGCGCGCCTCTGGCAGGCGAAACAGGGCAAAGTCAGGCGGACGCCGCCGTCCTGGGTTTCGGCCGCTGTGCCCTGGCTGGCTGTCATTGGATTGGGGGTGGCCGTCTATCTGGCTTACGTGGAGACGCAGGCGGTCACGGCCGTGTGCGGACCCGTCGGCGACTGCAACGCCGTGCAAACCAGCGCCTACGCTTACCTGTTGGGCATTCCCATCGGCATGTGGGGTGTGATGGGCTACCTGGCCATTCTGGCGGCCTGGGCCTGGGGCAAATGGCGGGCCGACCGGCGGGCAACGCTGGCGCTGCTGGCAATGACCGCTTTTGGCGTGGCCTTCTCCATTTACCTGACCTATCTGGAACCGTTTGTCATTGGCGCGGTTTGCGCCTGGTGCCTGACCTCGGCAGTGGTGATGACGCTGCTGCTGCTGGTGAGTGTGGAAACGGCCGTGTCCCATTTGCCAACGCCGGTTAAGGGCCAAAGGAGTCCCCATGTTAATTAAAACATATGATCTGGACGTGTTTACGCCGCCGTGTGAACCGGGCGCGGAACGGTTTTCCGCCGTAGCCCGCCTGACCACCGACATCAGCGAGGTGTTGCCGTATCTCAACGCCACGCTGCGCGGCGCCGTCTATCATCAGGCCGCCAACGCGCTGACCTGGAAAAAAGGGGGGCACAATATCGCCTTTCATGCCTTTGAGATTGCCACCAGCAACGTGGCTGACCGGGACGCGGCCATCAAAGAACTGGACGGTCTGGTACAGCTTGTCAACCGCACCTGGGAGCGGCGGACCGAACTCACCCCCAGCACCCAAAAGCGGCAGCGCCCCACGCCCATGGCCATTTACCAGCTACTGCCCAAAACCAGTTGTAAACAATGTGGCGAAGAGACCTGCTACATCTTCGCCCTGAAATTGAGCCTGGGCCAACGCCAACTGGCCGATTGTCCGCCGCTGCTGGAACCGGCCTATGTCGCCAGACGCCGCCAGCTAGAAAACATGGTGATTGACGCCCCGGCTATTGGGTAAAAGGAGAAAAAGCGGATGCGTAAAACTGGTGAGAGCGCGGCACGGCCGTTACCCATTTCCCCCGCACAACCATCGCCCGAAAGCTGCTGTAACTTCGACGATTTCTTGAAAGCGATGGCCAACGAGACACGCCAGCGGATGCTGCGCCTGTTACAGGAACAGGAATTAACCGTTACCGACCTGTGTACCCATTTTCACCTGACCCAACCCACCATTTCCCACCATCTGGCCGAACTGCGCCGGGCGGGATTGGTTCTGACGCGACCTGAGGGCCAGTGGGTGTACTACCGGGCCAATCAGGTCTGTGTGGCTGAATGCTGTCAGGAGATTATGCACCGGTTCGTTCCCATTCATGTTGAGACCTGACAAGTCTTGAATTGTCATCTGGAGGTTGTTATGACTTACTATCCCCACACACCCACTGGCCAGCGCCGATGCCTTGTTTGCCGAGGTTCCGGCGCCGGTTCGTTTTCCCACGCTCGATCTGCCGCCCGGCCTGAGCCAGATGGAAATCAGCCAGGAAATGGCAGCCCTGGCGGCGCAAAATCACACGCCTGACAATGGCCTGATCAGCTTCCTGGGCGCGGGCGCGTATCGCCATTATACGCCGCCGGCCGTAGATTACCTGGTCAGCCGGGGCGAATTTTTAACCGCCTATACTCCCTACCAGCCAGAGGTGAGCCAGGGCACGCTGCAAGCCATTTTTGAATACCAGACGATGATGGCCGCGCTGACGGGCATGGAGGTTTCCAATGCCAGCCATTATGACGGGGCTACGGCCGTGGCCGAAGCCGTAATTATGGCCGTCAACGTGCTGCCCAAACGGAAGCGCATCGTCATCGCCCCCACCGTGCATCCGCAGTACCGCCAGGTGGTGCGCGCCTATACCCAGGGCATGGGGCTGGAGATCGTCGGCGACGCGAATCCGGCGGGTACGCTGGCCGAAACGCTGGCCCACCTGGACGACAATACGGCGCTGCTCATCGTGCAGACGCCGAATTTCTTTGGTCAGATGGAATCGCTGGACGGGCTGGCGGCGTGCGTCCACGACGCCGGGGCACTGCTGTGCGTGGTGGCCGGACCGCTGCACCTGGCGTTATTCCGGCCACCGGGCGACTATGGCGCGGACATCGTTTGCGGCGAAGGGCAGTCGTTGGGACTGCCGTTGAGCTATGGCGGCCCGTATCTGGGCTACTTTTGCACCCGCAACGACCACGTGCGCAAAATGTCCGGCCGATTGGTAGGCGAAACGATTGATGCCCACGGCCGTCGCAGCTACACCCTCACCCTCTCCACCCGCGAGCAGCATATCCGCCGCGCCAAAGCCACCTCCAACATCTGCTCTAACCAGGGGTTGATGGCCCTGGCGGCCGGCGTTTACATGGCCTTGATGGGCAAACAGGGGCTGCGGCAAACGGCCGAACTCTGTTACCAAAACGCCCATTACCTGGCGGGCCAAATTGACGCCCTGCCCGGCTACCGCGTCTGGCAAGACAAGCCCTTCTTCCAGGAATTTGTCGTGGCCTGCCCCCGCCCGGCGGCCGGGATGAACCAGAGCTTGCTGAACAACTATCACATCCTCGGTGGTTACGATCTAGGCCAGGATTATCCCCACTTAGACCATCACCTCCTGGTTTGCACCACAGAAATGACCACCAGCGCAGAAATGGACGCGCTGGTGACGGCGCTGAAGGAGATTGGATCATGAACGCTTCCCCACATGACCCCCTGTACGAACCGTTGATTTATGAACTGGGCGCGCCGGGGCGCACGGCCGTGACCATGCCCGCCGCCCCATTCCCGCCTGCTCCCCTGCCCCCTGACCTGCTGCGCGACGAACTCAACCTGCCCGAAGTCAGCGAAGCCGACGTGGTGCGCCACTACACCCGCCTCTCCCGCCAAAACTTTGGCGTAGACACCACCATGTACCCGCTCGGCTCCTGCACCATGAAATACAACCCGCGCCTGAACGAAGCCATGGCTCACCTGCCCGGCTTTTTGGAAGCGCATCCGCTCCAGGATGCCGCCACCATACAAGGCAGCCTGCACATGATGTTTGACCTGCAAACCTGGCTGAGCGAACTGAACGGCTTTACGGCTACCAGCTTGCAGCCGGCGGCCGGGGCGCAGGGCGAATTCACCGGCATACTCATGGTGCGCGCCTACCACCGCAACCGGGGCGACAACGCCCGCGACACCATCCTCCTGCCCGACTCTGCTCATGGCACCAATCCGGCTACCAGCAGCATGGCCGGTTTCAAAGTGGTGGAACTGCCCACCGACGCCCGCGGCAACGTGGCAATGGACGCTCTGCAAGCCAACCTGGGGCCACACGTCGCCGCCATGATGATCACCATCCCCAACACCCTGGGGCTGTTCGAGGAAAACATTCTGGAAATCACGCAACTGGTTCACGCCTGCGGCGGCCTGATGTACGCCGACGGGGCCAATATGAATGCCCTGATGGGCATTGTCAAACTGGCTGACCTGGGCTTCGACGTAATGCACTACAACCTGCACAAAACCTTCTCCACGCCGCATGGCGGCGGCGGGCCAGGCGCCGGGCCGGTGGCGGCCAATGAGAAGCTGGCACCCTTCCTGCCGGGGCCGCTCGTTACCCTGGATGAGACTGCATCCCCGCCAACTTATGCCTTTGCCATGCCCGCCCAGAGTATTGGCCGGATGAAAGCGTTCCACGGCAACTTTGGCATCCTGGTGCGCGCCTACGCCTATCTGCGCGCGCATGGCTCGGCTGAACTGCGCGCCGTCTCCGAAAATGCCGTGCTGAACGCCAACTACCTGCGCGTTAAAATCGGCCAGGTTTATGAGATTCCCTATGACCGCGTCTGTATGCACGAATTTGTGGCCGAGGGCAAACTGGCCGCAGAGGGGATTCGCGCCCTGGACATCTCCAAGCGGTTGATTGATTACGGCTTCCACCCGCCTTCCAACTACTTCCCACTGGGTGCGCCGCACACCACGCTGAAAGTTCACGAGGCGTTGATGGTGGAGCCGACGGAGACGGAATCGCGGCAAACGCTGGACCGATATGCTGCGGCCATGATAGCCATTCGCCAGGAAGCGCAGGAAGAGCCGGAACTGCTGCACGGCGCGCCGCACAACGCGCCGGTGGGCCGGGTGGATGAGGTGTACGCTGCGAAGAACCTGGTGCTGTGCCGGGCCGTTCCCGAATAGAACAGTGGGGCGATTTTTCAAATCGCCCTACACAGGCAGACAGAGGTTTATGAATACAAATAGTCTATCCAACAAGCGGTTTGCCATTATTGGCGTGGGTAATATCGGCCGTATTTTAATCACCCGTTTGCTGGCGGCGGGCGTGCCGGCCGGGCAGATTGTGATCTGTGATGCGGACGTGGCGCGGGGGCAGGCGAGCGCGGCTGAATTTGGCGTCACGGCCGTGACCCTCACCGATGAAGCTGCCTGCACCGCCGACCTGATTCTGCTCTCCCCGGCGCCCCAGGCGGTGCCGGCGGTGCTGCAAAGCCTGTCGCCGCGTTTGCGCCAGGGGCAGGTGGTGGTCTCTTTTGCCGCGCTGATTTCCCTGGCGCGGCTGGAAAACATCGCGCCGCCGGGCGTGGCCGTGGTGCGGGTGATGCCCAATGCGCCTTCGCTGGTGGGCGCGGGCCTGAACCCGGTGGCTTATGGAGCTACGGCCACACAGGAGACACGGGAGTTGGTCACGGCCGTACTCGCCACCCTGGGCGATTCCATTGAAGTGCAGGACGAGCAAATGAACTGGTGCGTGGGACTCAGCGGCGCGGCCATGCGCAGCCTGCTGCCGGTGCTGGAAGGAATGGCCCAGTCAGGGGAGGCTGCCGGTTTGTCGCCGGCAGCGGCCCGCCGGGTGGCGGCCCAGGTGATGGCGGGCACGGCCGTCCTCGTCCTGAACACCGACCTCTCCTTTAGCGAGATGAAGGCTTTAACGCCCATGCAAACGGTGGATGAAACGGCCGTGACCCAACTCTTTTACGACGCCGCCCGCAGCGCCAAAGACAAAATGGACGCCATACAGCTAAAACTGGAGGGTGGGGTCAGGTAGCGTTTGTCACTGGAAACTACCTGACAAAAATCACCAGTTTGCCCCAATTCGCCCCCTGCGCACGCTTGCCCCTTGCCCTTATCAGGTTTGTGAATATACTTCAAGAAAGTTTGAACTATCTAGCAAAAGAGAAGTGCAACTTTTCCCAAAAAGTTTAACTTCTGAGAGGCAAACGTGTTTGATGTAAATCCCCCACCCATTGCCATTGAGCGGCTTGCCGAACAGTTAAAGGCGCTGGCTAACCCCAAGCGGCTGCAAATGATCCATTTGCTGATGGAAGGGGTACATTGCAATTGTGAACTGGGCGAGGCATTGGAGATGTCGCCGAACCTGATTTCGCACCACATGAACATCCTGCGCGATTTGGGGTTGGTGGAAATGGAACGGGATGTGCTGGACGGCCGTTGGGTCTATTTCTCTCTCAATGAAGCGGCGCTGGCGGAACTGAACCACGCTTTTGGCGCGTTTTTTGACGCCCACCGCATCCAACCGCGCCGCCCCACCTGCGGGCCGCAGGGATCGCTGGTGCGGATGACCGATATTGCCGTTGCCTGATTTTTTTGCAAGATTAGTTCAAAAATCATTGAAGTAAAAAGGAACACAACAAACCATGAACGACACGATTTCACTTTTTAACGCGGCGCCCGACACGGCCGTGACCAACCATACGGCCATCGTCGAACTGTTTGATCCGCCCATGTGCTGCCCCACCGGGCTGTGCGGGCCAGAATTAGACCAGACCTTGCTGGATGTCAGCGAGATGATTATGGCGTTGCAAGCAGAGGGTACGGCCGTAGAACGCTACCAGATGACCAGCCACCCGCACAAATTTATGAACAACAACGACGTCATGCGCCTGGTACGGGAACAACAACTGGCGGCGCTGCCCATTACGGCCGTGCGCGGCCAGGTCATCAAAGTAGGCGCTTATCCCACCCTCGAAGAACTACAAACTTATTTGAATAATGCGTGAAACGTAAAACTTAAAACGTGATGATCTCTCTTCTTACGTTTCACGTTTCACGTTTTACGTTTAGAACGAACAACGAGGAACATATATGAACACCCAATTCATCTTCTTCTCCGGCAAAGGCGGTGTGGGCAAAACGAGTATGGCCTGCGCCACGGCCGTGCGCCACGCCGACGCCGGCGAACGCACCCTGATTATTACTACCGACCCGGCGGCCAATTTAGCCGACGTGTTTGAACAGCCTATCGGCCACCAGATCACCCCGTTAACCGGCATCGCCAACCTGTGGGCCATGGAAATTGACCCCGACACGGCCACCGAGGAGTACAAAGAACGCGCTTTAGCCCCCCTCCGAGACATCTTTCCCACGCCGATGGTCGAAGTGATTAACGAGCAAATGAGCGGTCCCTGCACGGCCGAGGTAGCCGCCTTTGATCGCTTCACAGACTTCCTGGTGCTGGACAACGAAGCCGACCAACCGGTGCAATTTGACGTGATCGTCTTCGACACTGCGCCCACCGGCCACACCATCCGCCTGCTGGAACTGCCGGCCGAATGGGCCAACACCATCAGCGCGGCCGAACAGGGCAGCGGCCAGACCTGCATCGGCCCGGCGGCGGCCATTCAGAGCGCCAAATTCAAATATGAACGCGCTCTGGCGATTTTACGCGACCCGGCGCAGACGCGCTTTACTTTTGTGCTGCACCCGGAAGCCATCTCCATCCGCGAGACACAGCGGGCCATTGGCGAACTGCGTAAACTGGACATCCGCACCCATGAATTGATCGTCAACGGCATCATCCCGCCGCAGGCGACGCAGAACGCCCTTTTTGCCGCCCGCGCCGAGATGCAGGCGGGCTACCTGAGCCAGATCGAACGCGATTTGCCTTACGCCGCGCGGCGCATGTTCCTGATGGACGGCGAAATTAAGGGGATCGAGCGGCTGCGCACCGTTGCCGCTCTGCTGCACGGTGAAAAAACGGCGCGTTTTAGCGCCAACGGGCACACGGCCGTTCCTGCCGCCTTCAAATTGTCCCATCCAGCCGAATTTTTGCCGCGCATCCAGCCCAACGGCCACCGCCGCACTATTTTCTTCGCCGGGAAGGGGGGGGTGGGTAAGACGGTGGCTTCCTGCGCCACGGCCGTGTGGCTGGCCAACCAGGGCTACCAAACGCTGCTGCTCACCACCGACCCCGCCGCCCACCTGGGTGATGTGTTGGGTGAACCGGTGGGCGACGAACCGGCGCCATTGGCCGGGCTGCCCAATCTGTGGGCAGTGAAAATAGACCCCAAAGCGGTGGCCGAAGTGTACAAAAAACGCATTTTGGATGACGCCCATGAGCGCGGCCGCCCAGAAGGGGCCATCAAGGTGATGGCCGAGGAATTGGATTCCCCCTGCACGGAAGAGATTGCCGCCTTTGACCGCTTCATCGAATTTGCCTCCGATGGGCCGTGGCAGAGTGTGGTGTTTGACACCGCCCCCACCGGCCATACCCTGCGCCTGTTGGAACTGCCGCTGGATTGGAGCAAGCAGTTGGATGTGAAGGTGTTTGCTTCGGTGGACACGGCCGTTGCCGATGACCTTGCCAAACAGCGTTTTGCGGATGTGATTGACATGATGCGCCGCCCGGAACGCAGCACCTTCGCCTTCGTCATGTACCCGGAATCCACGCCCATCATCGAAGCCTACCGCGCCAGCCAGGAATTGGCGACGTTGGAAATCCCGACCGGGTTAGCCGTGGCCAACTTTATCATCCCAGAAGAACAGGCAGGCACCCCCTTCACCCAATCCCGCCGCGCCATGCAGGCCCACTATCTGGCCGAAATCCAGCAGCGCTTCGACACGCCCGTCCTCGCCATCCCCCTGCTGCCGCAGGAGGTACAAGGGCTGGACATGCTGGCCGAACTGGGCCAGCAGATGTATAGTGAAGCGGCTATCGTGTAAGGAAATTGCACAGATTGGTTCAATCTTCAAGATTGAACCAATCTGGAGTTAATCAAGCGGAGAGACAACTATGCCACTTTATGATTTTCGTTGTAAACAGTGCGGTCACCCGTTCACGGTGCGGGCGTCGTTCAAAGAGAAGGATGCCGGGTTACAGCCGGCGTGCCCGGTTTGCCAGGCAGTGGAGACGCAGCAGGTGTTGACGGCCGGCGTTTTTATCGGCCAGGGAGCGGGGAATGACGGCCGTAGCCTGCCCCTGCCGATGATGAGCGGCCCAACCTGTGGCTGTGGTTCCGGGGGGTGTGGCTGCGGATGAACACACCGGCAACTGTGTACATTATCGGCGCGCCGGTGGCCTGCGCGGAGGGCGTGAAGGAGACGTGGCGTGAGGTGGCGCAGTGGGCGGCGCGGCAGCTCAAGGGGCGGTACGGCACGGCCGTGACTGTCACCTACTTCGACCTGTTTGACCCCACCTGCCCGCCGCTCCCGGCCGAAGCCCAACTACCGCTGGTATTGGTGAATGGCGAGATGGTCAGCAGCGGCGGCAAAATTTCGCTCCCCCTCATTTGCCGCCGTGTGGAAGCGGCTAACCTGCCGGGTTGAGAACGTCGTTGACCCAGGTGTAGGCGGCTACGGCATTGGGCAGGCCCAGGGTGGTAACAGCCAGGGCGACGACGTGTTTGATTTCTTCTGGGGTAGCCCCCAATTCTAAAAGGCGACGGGTGTGGGCATGGGCGGCCCCTTCGTGCCGCGCGCCAATGGCTAACGCCAGTTTGACCAGATGACGGGTTTTGTTATCCAGGGGGCCAGCGTCGTGTACGGCCGTGCCTAACTGATCATACGCGGCGGCAATGGCCGGGAATTCGGCCATAAAATTTTGATTCGCTTGTGGTTTCTCGCTCATACTGTTCCTTTGTAATGTTGGTCAGATTGGTTCAATCTTCAAGATTGAACCAATCTCCAGGGGGAAGACCAGTGATGTATCTGGTTGGTAATAGGCCGGGGCGGCGCAGGCAGCGCAGTACGGCCGTCCCTCCCGCACCACCTCCCGCTCATTGATAATCTCCTCGCCACAGGCCACACAATTTACCCGCACCCCGGCCCGGCTGACGATCTGCTGCACCGGCGTCGTTAAGGTGACCGGCTGGATGGTGAGCAGTTCATCGTTGGGCATCTGCTGGTAGCCGACGAGTTGGGCATAGTAATGTTTGTTTTCGCCGGGGGCGTAAGCGTAGGCTTTGTCGCGGACATCGAGTTGGGGGGCAATGCGCACGGCCGTTGCCGTCTTCACATCCACAAACGTCGCCCCAATTTTGCCATAATCCGCCAGCCGCAGCGTGCGATGGCCCATGGTGCAGCCCGTCGCCGCCGCTATCCCATCGGCAAAACAGCCGTCCGTCTCCACGATGATCAGCAGCCGCTTGTCCGCGCGGGGCGCATCCAGCCCCAGCGCCGCCGCCCCCGCCAGCCCAATGCGCGCTCCCAACACCTGGCGCGGGCACAAATGTTTATGCTGCGCTGACGAAATCTCCAAAATGGTTTGTAAATCCATAATCTTCGACTTGAAGTGGGAGATTGGGAGAGTCTCCTGGTCTCTCAATCTCCCAATCTTCTTACACTTTCACCAATTTTACCTGTGTATCATAAAAGACGGCGCTGCCACCGACAGGGTCTACCAGGGTGGTGTTGCCCAGATACGGGTCTACGCGCATGGCCGCATTGGCGTGGATACCCTGAGCGCGACGGCCGTCACCCGGAATCGTCTGCCCATTCACCTGCACATCCCGGCTGCCATACGCCCAATGTCCAAAGCCCAGGCCAAAGCCAATCACCCCCGGGCGGATACCCTGCGTCGTTTTCACTTTGCCTACCATCGGCACTTTGTCGCCATTGAGCAAGTCCCACTCCCCATTCGGGTTGCTGGCAGAGACAATTTTTACATGATCTCCATTGGCCAGCCCACGAGCGGCGGCATCCTGAGCATTTATCAGCACAAAGTTTTCCGGCAGCACCGCCAGCAGCCAATAGTTACTGGACGTGCGGCTCTTTGTCTGCGTGATTTCCCGGTAGGTAATCATGCGCAAATCATACCCATCCTTCTCGTCCTGAAGCCGTTCCCCGGTGACATCAAACGGGCCAGGCAGATATTTAGCGTAACCCACCAGATGTTCGCCGGTCATGGCGCTTTTGGTATCGTAGGTTTTTTCCTGGTAAAGGTTGAGCATCGTGCCAAAGGGATGGCTCACCTGCGTCAGGTCGAGGCCAAACACCTCCCCACCCGCTTCCGGAAATTCGCCCTGTTTGTAACCCTTTTCATACGCTTCAAAACGGCCGCCCCGGTTCAGCATATACACCACTTTGGGCCATAAATCGCCGGCAATCGCTTGCCAGCGCGCCTCATCATACACACTTTTCCGCAGATGGCGGCGCGCTTCCTTGAAGATGCGCATCTCCTCCGCGTCTGCGTCCGGTGCGCTATCTGAACCGTCTTCCTTTTCGCCAAAGGCCAGGTTAGCCAGGGCTTTGATGTACAGGTCGTCGGGATGGCTGAAATCGCCGTAATCCTTATACCCGCCAGGGCCAAAACCGGGCAGTTCCATCTCTTCGGCAATGCCCAGCAGGACCGCCTCCAAAGACATGGGCGTTTGCTGTCCAAAGACGGTAACGTCGGGCACCAGCGGGTCAATGGCCGGATTGCGTACCGGCTGCACCTTAAACGGGTTGTTAGGATGGCTGCCGCCAAACTCCCACCGTTCTAAATACATCGTATCCGGGAAAATGTAGTCGGCGTACATGCTGGTTTCGCCGATGAAGGGGTCAATGGCGATGAACAAGGGCAGCTTTTGCGGATCGCTGAGGATGGCGATGTTGGTGTTCCCGGCGGGCAGTGAGTAAACTGGCGACCCCATGTAGAGCATCAAGGCTTTGGCCGGGTAGGGATAGGCATCACCAATGGACGGTACGATCTCCTGGTAGATGTCACTGGAGAGGTAATACCAGTTCCGTTTGGCCGGGTAGCCGTCGCGCAGGAAAAGGGTGTTTTTGTCGTACTTTTCGCCGTGACGGATGATGCTGGTGCCAAAGGGGGCCATGCTGTCGCTCATGTCGCCAATTTTGTACGGTTGCCCGGCTTTGCTGCCATCATATTTGTAGGTGGTAGCTTTGATCAGCCCGCCAGCATGGTCGTAGTTGCCGATGAGGGCGTTGAGGGTGTACCAGGCGAGGACGTTGTAGAAGCCGTTGGTATGCTGGCTGACGCCGCGATGAATGTCGGCGACGGCCTGTTTGCCGTAATTGGTGAATTCAAAGGCGATCTCTTCAATGTCCCGGAGGCGCACGCCGCAGATGTCGGCCCACTCTTGCAGGGTATGTTCGTGGGCGGAATCGCTGATAATTTGCAGGCCGGATTTGACGGTATAGTCGCCTAGTTTCAGGTTGTCCACAAGCAGGTCGCCGTGTACGGCCGTTTCCGTATCATACGGGTCTACCGGCGTTGGCTGGCCATCCACCAGGGCCACGAAGTAATCAAATTCGTAGGTTTTCTCCGGGTCGGTGGAGGTGGGGCGTTCTTCCTTTTCCCGCAGGCCAATTTCGCTGGCGCGCAAGAACTTGCCGGGCTGGCCGTGTTCGTCTAGCTTCACCAGCCAGGTAGCAGGCGTCCAGGTTGGTTCGCCAATGGCGTCGGCGGCGGCTTTGTTGGCGGCGGAAAGGTAGCGGGCATCGTAACGGCCGTTGTCAATCACCCATTGAATCATTGCCAGGGCCAGTGCCGCTTCCGTGCCAGGCAGGGCGGGCAACCACTTCCACGCTTTCGCCGCCGTTTTGCTCAGACGCGGGTCCACCACCGCCATCTTCAGGCCATTTACCAGGCCATTCGTAATCCCCTTCACCCGCAGCGGCGGGCCATAATTCCCTTCAAACGGCGACGCCCCCACAAAGAGGACAAACCGGCTGTTTTGCACATCGCCTTGCCAATAAAACTTGGATCCACCCGTCCATTTACCGTCGGTGTACGTCTCCGACATCGCCTTGCCGGTGAAGTAGAGGCTGCCCTGGCAAACGGTGGTGTGGCCGTGGGCGTTGTTGGTGCCGTAGGCTTTCAGGAAACGGCTGATGAAATCTTTGCGGGCATCTTTCAACCGCCCCCAGGCAAAGACAAACTGGTTGTTTTTCGGCCCCATATCCGGGTGATCCGGGTCAATCATCGTGTCCAGATAATCGGCAAACGTGACCTTAAACTCTTCCACCAGGGCCAGTTTGGCTTCTGGCTCTTTTTCGTCCTGGATTTTGGTGATAGCGGCGGCCATATCCTTGGCCACTTTCGCATCCGTCAGCACATAAGACTCTTTCAAACCCGGCACGGTTCCTTCGCCAAACAGATCACCGCCGTTGACCACTTCAGCAATGGCCTGGTCGAAGGTAATCGTTTCCCATTCACCCCCACCCCGTTTTGTGCCCGGTTTGCGTTTGAGAACGCTGACCAGACGGTATGGGTCATAAACTGTTTGCAGTCCAGACTGCCCTTTGGGGCAAATGGCCCCTTCCATCGTGGCCACATCGGCCACCGGCGTTTCATAGTTGATATGCGGGGCCATAGTCCAGGGTGAATACGGGTTGCCGTCAATTTTGGCTGCTACGCCATCCAGCAGTTTCACTTTGATGGGGCAGCCAGTGTTGCATTGCAGGCAGACGGTATAAATCTGGTTTTCTGGCTGCGCCAGGACATAAGCCGATTGCAGGGATACCTCATCCTGCGCCAGTACCTTGTGGACAAAGGGTAGTGTGCCCAGGAAAGCGACGCCGCCCGTCACTGCCGAAATGCGCAGGAAGTCACGCCGGGATAGATCACAGCCGTTGGGCTGGTTGTGTAATGTTTCTTTGGTCATCTCAAGCCTCCATCGCAGGTTGGGTGTAAATGGGCAAGTATTTGCTCCCCAGCAAATAGCCCAGCGTAGCCAGCCCAATGGTACCCAGAGTAACGGCCCACTCCATCAGGCTGGGGAAGTAGTCGAAGCTTAGGTGTGGGCCGGTGAATGCTTCGGCCAACGCGCCAATCTCCGGGATGGAGAGCGCAGGGAAGATGATCAGGCCGCGTGCGACGGCGTAACCGATCAGCAGCATGATCCCGGCGGCGCCGGCCCAGGCCGGTTTAATGATCAACCGGGGGTGCAGCACAATCACCAGGGGAATGAGCGAGCCGAACAGGATTTGCACAATCCAGAAGGCCCACCAGTACGGGCCAAACAACACCTGGTTAACGGCTTCAATGTTCATGGGCACGTTGCCGTAGATGCTTTGGGAATAGTCGGCCCACATGAAGTAAATTTTGACGCCCACCAGTATGGCGCTCATAATGCCCAGCGCCCGAAGTTGCTGCGGCCGTTGCTGATCATCTGGGGCGAATAGCGCCAGCAATGTCATCAGCATGGCCACACCGGTGGCCAGGGAGAAGACGGGAAACTGCACTGGGAAGAGGCCTACATGCCAGAACGGCCGTGCCGCCTGCACCCCCAACAGCGCCCCCACGGCCCCGGAAACGAAGAGCGAAACCACCAGCCCCACCACCATGGCCACCTTGAGCCAGATGCTTTGCGGCCGGCGGATAGCTAGAAACAATGCCGTCACCATCACCAGGCCAAAGATGGTATAGCCCCAAACCATCTGGAACATGACCGAGCGGGGATTGCCTTGCAGGTACACTTTCCAGATGCGTTCCATATGCCCCAAATCCAGCCAGATGGAGAGCAGTGCGGCCGCCAGGCAGACAATGGCCCCCCAGAGGGCCACTTTGCCTGTGCCCCGGAACAGTTTGACGTTAAAGAGCAAATCCAGCGTGGCTACCATGAAGCCGCCGGCGGCCGCGCCGGCAAAAAACAGATACATGGCCACCCACAGCCCCCAAACTACATAGGAGCCATAGTTGGCGTTGGTGTGCCCCGTTGACAGGCGATCAAAAATACCCCAGGCGCCAATCAACAGAGCCAGGCCACTGAGTACGTAAAAAACCTTTTTTAACATGGTTTATCTCCTCGTATGATATGTAGTAACGGGCGCAACCCCGTTGACAATAAAATGAATCCCTGAGATGCTGTAGAAAATAGCCCAAGAGGAAGCTCTATTGCTCCTTGTTGCCTTCCTAGCCGAAGGACTTCTTCTAAAGTGTGTCCCCTCGGCCTGTTGGGTACTTCTAACTCGTATCATGTTCTAACCAGCGCTGGTTCGGACAGCAGACCGATGTGCATTCCCAACGCGGGTCAAGTTCTCATTGGCGAGGCTGCTGATCTCAACAGGACTCAGGGATTCAGACCCCTCTTGCGGCACGAAACCACAATCGGAGGTGTTTATGTTTGCTTCAACCGATTTGCTCGTGGGGGTGGATGTCCACCGCCGCACCAACGTTGTGCAGGTCATGGATGGGCAAGGTCAGGTTTTGACCCTGCCGTTACGCCTGGCTAACAATCATGCCGGAACGTCCGAATTGTCAGCACGATTGGCAGAAATGGCTCGGGCCGGTCACTTCAACGCCATTCACATTGCCGCGGAAGCGACGGGCAATTATTGGCTGCCATTTTTCTGCCAATTGGAACAATCGCCCGACCTGGCCGCCTATCCCCTGACGCTCTATCCCTTCAATCCCAAAGTCATCCACAATTTTCGCCAATCGCTCGGCGATTGGGACAAAACCGATGACCTCGACACGGCTGTTATCACCGAACGATTGCGCTTTGGCCGGAAACTGCCTTATCCTTTTCATATGGAAGAGCGTTTGCTGCCGTTGCGCACTCTGACCCGTTACCGCACCCATCTGATTGGCGAGTTGGTGCGTGTCAAGTCCTACACCCTGTCGCTGGTTTATCTCCAGGCCAGCGAGTACACCGTTGACCCAGCTTTCGCCGACATCTTTGGGCACACCAGTCAAACCGTCCTCAAGGAATTCCCGTCGCTGGAAACCATCGCGGCTATGCCTTTTGACGACCTGGTTGAATGGCTGGATGTGCAGGGCAAGCGCCGCTTTGCTCAGCCAGAAGACAATGCCCGTCGTCTGCAACGCATTGCTCAGGATTCCTATCGCTTGCCCGACGATTGGTTGGCGTCTGTCCACACCGCTCTCTCCTTGAGTTTGCGTCACCTCACCAGCCTGCAACAACTGCTGACCCGCACGGACACCGCTATTGCCGATGAGATGGGGCATTTTCCCAATTCACTCACGACCATCCCCGGCATTGGCCCTGTTATCGCCGCTGGCATCATCGCCGAAATTGGTGACCTGGCCCGTTTTGATTTCAATGAAGCCAAAGTCGCCAGTTTTGCCGGTCTCAAATGGTCACAGCACCAGTCGGCCGATTTTGTGGCCGAGGATACGCATCTCAAGCGCACGGGGTCAGATTATTTGCGTTACTATCTCTGTGAAGCCGCTCAGTTGGTTCGAATGCACGATGCTGAGTATCAGGCTTTCTATCAGAAAAAATATCACGAAGTCCGTTCCCATCAACACAAGCGAGCCATTGTTCTCACCGCTCGCAAGCTCGTGCGGTTAATTGTGCGGCTGCTGACGACCAATGAACCGTTCCGAGCCAGGCAGCTGCCTAGCGATAAGACCTGCTAAAACAGCCAGCCTTTGCTGGTAAGACGTTGTTCATGACCTGCTATTTTTTTGATAAGGTTCAGAGTGGCAGGTTTGCGGTAGCTTGCCTGCTTTTTGGTGAATTCCGGCTTATTTTGCCTCTTGACATTTCACCGTATCACTTTTGTGTCTGGCAAATCGTGGTTACGCCAGATAATAGACACGCGGTTCTGTGCCCAGCTCTTCTTTCAAGCGCATCACGTTGGGGCTGGCGATCAATTCGGCCACCAGACTATCCGGGTCGTTGGCATCGCCAAAATAGGTGGCGCGGCCGATGCAGGTTGTGGTGCAGGCGGGTAACATGCCTTCCGCCAGCCGGTGCAGACAGAAGTGGCATTTGCGCACATTACCGGCGGGGGAATCGCTGTGTCCGCCGCGGGGCCATGCTTCGCCATATTCAAAGGCGGGCGCGGTTTCATAGGCGGATGCAGCTGTTTGCCCCAGGACGATGCCTTCAGCTTCGGGCAGACCCTCGGTGTAGGTGGCGCCAAAGTCAAAGGTGCGCGCGCCATAGGGGCAGGCGGTGACGCAGTAGCGGCAGCCGATACACTGGTCGTAATCTATCACCACGACACCGTTGGCGTCTTTGTAGGTGGCGTTGACCGGGCAGACGGGTACGCAAGGCGGTTTGTCGCACTGCATACAGGGGCGGGGGGTGAAGCGCATAGTGACGTTGGGGTAGGTACCGATCTCCTCAATCATCACTGGCCGGTAGACGACGCCGGGTGGCAGCTTGTTTTCGGCCACGCAGGCGATGGTGCAGGCATGGCAGCCGACGCATTTGCGCTGGTCTATGACCATGACCCAGCGGCGCTGGTCAACCGGCTTTTGCAGGGCGCGGGCCAGGTCGGCCTGCATCCGCACCAGCACGTCGGCGTTGGGGTCGGCTTCCAGGGCGGGGGCGGAGCGGGGTTGGATGGTGGTCAGAGGGATGCTTTGGGGTGGAGTTTTTCGCGCGGTGGGTACGGCCGTGACTGCCGCCACCCCTGCGACTCCCGCCATTGCACGCAAAAAGTTGCGCCGACCAACATCGGGAATGGCTGTTTCTTTTTCAATAGTTTTGGTCATCTTCAAACCTCCTCATCTTATGCAATTGCTTTTGTGGAGTAAGACAAAATCATGCCCATACGGGACATGATAGGTGGATTGTAGGATGGGAGGGTTGTTACTTATAGCGGGGAAAACCCGTTACTTTTAGTGAGTTTGTAGGGGAAAACCTGACATGAAGTTAGCCCGTTCCCGTGCGTAACATCTGAGCATATTCATGGGGCATTTCGGTGGCTTCAATGGCGCGCGGTTCGTTCTACGTTGTAAGGAACACGGATGAAGTGAACCGTTATGACCGCGCCTGTGCCTTCCAGAATGACGTAGTCGGCTCGCGGATCACCATCTTTCGGTTTGCCGACGCTTCCCATATTGATCACCTGACGGCCGCTGGGCAAGATACGATGGTACGGCAGATTGGTATGCCCACAAACCAATACATCTACTTGTGCCTGCTCCAGAAGCCGGTCCAGACTGACAACAGGCCGGTCGGCAAACAGATATTCGTTGATTTTCGGGGGGCTGCCACACACCAGTAAGAGGCGTAACTCTCCCAACCGTAGGGGAATCTGGAAGGGCAGTTGGCGCAAATAGGCTTTATTTTCGGCCGCTGTATGCAGGTTAGACTAGGCGATGGAGCGCTTTCCTAATGCTTCGGCTACCGGATTCGTATAAGCGCAGCCACAATCATTGCTGCTCTGTCCCACGCCCTGATCATAGTTGCCCATAATCGTTGAAATGTTCCGCTCTCGAATGGCCGCAATCACTTCGTTGGGAAACGTCCCATACCCAACCAAGCTATTCCCACCAGGTATGCGTAGAATGGCTTTAGCCATTTGAGAACGGGCACTGTATTCCCTCTGTGTCAATATAGGGTGAGACAACCGAAGCCCAGAATTTAGTGTAGAATGCGAGGGCGAAAAGGAAAAAAAGATGACACAGAAACAGACCAATCTGCATAGCCACAACGGGGCAACCGCCGCGCCGGCAACGGCGAACCCGGAGCGGCTTCGGGCCGTGCCCGCATCAGACCCGGAAGTTGTGCCCAAAGCCCAACGGCGCATCTTTACGGCCAGTTACAAGCTGTGGGTCTTGGAAGAAGCGGACAAATGTCGGGAGCAACCCGGCCGGCTGGGGGCGCTGCTGCGACGGGAAGGATTGTACTCCTCCCACTTGAGCAAGTGGCGGCAGCAGCGGGCGGCCGGTCAGTTGGCTGGCCTGGAGCCGCAGAAACGGGGGCGCAAAACAGACGAGGCTGCGGCCGAAATCAGCCAGTTGCGCCAGGACAAGGCCCGGCTGGAGCAGCAATTGGCCCAGGCAGAGTTGATTATCGAGGCGCAAAAAAAACTCTCGGAGCTGTTGGGGCTGATGGTGGCTCCCGCGCAGGCGGGGGTGAGCAGCGGGAGGCCATCATGACCGCCGCTGTGAGTGAACTGGCGAGGCAGGTGGGCGCCAAACGCGCCTGCGAGTTGCTGGCTTATCCACGTAGCCGCTACTACCGACGGCAGCAAGCGGCGGCAACGACCCATCCCCTGCCGCCGCCGGGTCCCCTGCCGTCGCCGGGACCCTTGCCTGAGCCACCACCCGCCGCCCCCCCTGTCACTTCGCCACGAGCCTTATCGGCCGGCGAACGGGAAGCGGTGCGGGAGGTACTCAACAGCGAACGGTTTGTGGATAGCTCGCCGCGCCAGGTCTATGCCACCCTCCTGGATGAAGAACTCTATCTCTGCTCCATCAGCACCATGTACCGCATCTTGCACGACTATGAGGAGGTGCGCGAACGCCGCCAGCAGAAACGTCATCCCGCTTATGTCAAGCCAGAACTGGTCGCCACCGCGCCCAACCAGGTCTGGACCTGGGACATTACCAAACTACGCGGGCCAGCCACCTATGTCTACTTTTATCTCTACACCATTCCTTCGGCAAGCTCAGGACAGGCTCTCGACCTCTTTAGCCGCTACGTGGTTGGCTACCTGATCGCCGAGCGGGAACTGGCCGCTCTGGCCAAACAACTGGTGACCGAAAGTTGTGCCCGCCAGGGCATTGTCCCAGACCAACTGATTTTGCATTCCGACCGGGGCAGCGCCATGACCAGTAAAACCCTGGCGTTGCTGCTAGCCGACCTCGGCGTTGCTCGCTCCCATTCCCGTCCCTACGTTTCCAATGACAATCCTTTCTCAGAGGCGCAATTCAAAACCATGAAATACCGTCCCGATTATCCTGACCGCTTTGGCTCGCTGGCTGATGCCCGCGCCTGGGTACACCCCTTCTTTGACTGGTACAACAACCACCATCACCACACCGCCCTTGGCCTGATGACCCCGGCCACCGTTCACTTGGGTCTGGCCGAGAGCCTGACCACCAGACGGCAGACCGTTTTGGCCGCCGCCTATGCCCAACATCCCGAACGCTTCGTCAAGGGGGCGCCCACACCACCCGCCTTGCCGGCGGCCGTCTGGATTAACCCGCCCCTGCCTGGTGCGGAGGAGGGGGTACGGCCGTCGTCGTAGCGGCTGTGGAATTGTGGGTAACTGGGCAGTTCCAGTTATCCACAATTCCATCAGCCGGGCGAGCGAGCGATTGTTCCTTAATTTATCAATTTTGGTGTCTCAAAACCCTTGACACATTCCGATTGGGTGCAGAGAAAGTGAACACGAACCGGTAGTAGAGAGAACGGCCGTTGCTCTTCTTCCGGCATTGGTTGGGTCATGCCTAAAGCCGGATGGAGTGCTTCGCCACTGGTGAGATAAAAGATATGAACATAATTGATGTCTAAACTGTAGTAAATATCACGAGCGGTGGTGCCAAAAGATATGATGGACAAATCGAAACAGGAGAAATCGGGGGAGATGGGGGTCAGGCAGCAGGTTTTGCGCCGAATTCCAGCAATAAGCTAACCGATTACTCGGCAGTATTGCCCCTTTTCGACTTAGCGGCAGCGCTCGGCAGCCGGAAAGGGGTCTAGCAAATTCCTTTGGGCACAGGTAGTTGAAGTAAGTTCCGCACGATTATGCAGATTCTGTTGAAGTAGAGACCCAACTCATTTTCGTATCACAGCACAAAGCTGGTCAAAACCTAATTGTGCTAGTCAAATTCAACGATGGGAATCGGGTGCGAGCCTGTTGGCAAGCTCGGGTCATTGACATAGACAAAGGTATCATCTACGCCAATTACCACGACTACATGGTCTACCGCCTGTGACCAATAAAGCAAATCGCCCGTGTGAACACCAGCCAGTACTGGCAATTGCGTGGTCAAATAAGCATTGATTTCCGCCAGGTTCATATGACCAATGGTGACGGTAAAGCCGTCCTTTTCCAGCTCTTGGAGATTGCGAAAGGGGGTACCAAACGATTTAGTTTTCAGACGCTGAAGGAGATGGGCGTAGGACAGTGGCACGCCCAGGTACTCTGTCACCATCTGAACGCAGACTGGGAGACAATCAGCTTGTGTGCGCTGGGGGAGATGTGAAACGGCGAGCAAGGACATCAGCTGCTTGAGAAAGAGAAGTAATCAGAACTGGTGAAGTATCCATTTCCCCCGTCTGTGGGTTAACATGGAGAAAACCGGCTCGTCCCACATCGCCAAAAGCAGGTAAAGTTAGATGAACGGGAACACGCCACAAACTGCTACCCTCAGAACTAACCACTAAAATCGGCGTACCGGCATGCAACTGGGTGCTGATTTCCAGGTGTACAAATTGGTTGACCTGCTTTATGGCTTTATCCGCAGGGATAATAATTTCGATAGTCTGATTCACTTGCAGGTTTACTTTACCGGTTTCACCGGCCAGTTTTCCTTCCAATAAGACACTGTGATTCATCCACTTGCTCCTGCCAAATTTATCTTTGGTAGATTCGGCTTGCGCGTATTATAGCAGACACGCTTAAGTTTCGTGAATGAGCAGCAAGAGCGCTTACTTATTCGAGCGAGCGGGCACAGTAATTTCAAATAGTCATTCAAATCTTTGCCTGACCCCTTATAACGGCGGCAAAAAATTTCCGAGCTATGTTAAAGAAAAAACGGACCAAAGCCTGCAATGGTGAGTGGTTGTGTTTATTAGCCAATAGACCTCCTTAGTGGTATCTCGATTCCAGGCTCGTGCGGCCGCTTTACCGTTGGCGTAGTACCGCTTCTCAACTGGCTGACTGCCGTTCCCCTGCGCCCCTTTGTCCACAAGGTCTGTCAGTTTCCGGTTGATTTTCCGTACTCGGCCAACGGCCGTCTGCTGATGCGGGCCGTGGTAGCTGTTCGGCAAGTGCCAGGCCAGGTAACGTCGACCTTTGCGTCCCAAACGGCCGTGATAATCGTTAAAGACAAATAGCGCGCGGCCGTGCTGCCAGGCTTGTTCCTGTTCCTGCTCTGGATGGTAACTGCCAGCGATAGCGATGTTTGTTTGGCTACCAATGTGGGCAACCTGGCAATAGTGGCGTTGGGTTCGCTCGGGGATACCGGTAAGCGATTGTTGCACTTTGCGGGAAATGGGATTGTGTCGTTTCCGGCCGCTGTGCCAGGCAGCATAAACATGGGCTTTGAAGTCACCGATGCTGGCCGTCATTGCCGAGAGTGGCAACGCTACGACCCGGCCGGTTAACCGGGGCACATCCAGATTAGCAGCGACAGCGGCTGCACCATAGAGCCAGAGGCGACCACTTGTTTTGTCCCATTCCCAGAACAAACCCTGCCCCTGCCCCAGCACTTGCCGGAGTCGTCGCCAGCCGAAGAGTCGCAGCTTTGAGCCTTTTCCGGTTAACTGCTGGCACACATCTGATAGTGGCAACCAGCCTCGTCCCTGTTCATCAAGGTACCGGCACAGCAGCCAGACACGGTAAGGTGCTACTTGCTCTACCTGCAAAGCAGCCAGGCCAATAGAGGGGTAATTTCTGACCGTGTCATCATCAAGAGGGAGACGAAACGGGGAACCAACCTCTTCAGAAACACCTGAAGGCTGACCACCCGTATCGCTCCTGTCAGGTATAGGACAAGAGGAAGGATGGTCAGCCCCTAACTGTTCTGAGATGGGGGCTGAAACCTCACAAGGCTGCCAGGGCTTTCGCACCACCAGAGAAACCGGTTGGCTCTCCCAACCAAGATGAGATGGAAGGCGAGTGATGGCGGTAACGGCCGTTACAGAAACCTCGTCTGAACCGGCATTTACCCAGGGTGGTTGGTCTGGCGACGACTGTTTTGACCCCGACAAACCTGGCTCTGCTTTATTTTGTTGTGCCTGTCGTCTTAGTTCGAGCAGTCGCTCATTCGCCGTCAGTAGCTCAAGCGAAGGCGACACAACTGGCGTATTCATGGGGATGTGCCAGCACCCGTCAGCATTGATCGGCTGGCAAAAGCTGTGTTTTCCTCGTCAGGTGAACAACTGCACAAGGGATACCAAATCCCCCCACAACGGTGCGCCAATCTTCGGCGTACCGCCAGAGTGGACTAAAATGCAGTTATTCAGCAATAGACCAGCAGGCTAGTGACAACTCACTAGCCTGCTGCTTAGCTGATCAGGATTGGGTTATTGCTGTGGGAGTGAAAGACAAAATTGCATGCACTGCCGTGTCCATGCGCGGGGGATGAAACAAATGGAGAGGAGCCTGCGAGGAGCAAGGGTAGGACTTCGAGGAAGAAATGGGGGTTGACGATTATAATCGTTCGGGATTGGGCATTCGAAGCATTTTCCCAGAGTGAGTGGAGAAGTAGTAAGAGGATGTAACTCCCGTCGCTCCCGTACTAGACAAAAGGTAAAAAAGCTCTCGATTTAATCGAGAGCTTTTTGCTTGTCTGCGCCTTGCGCCCGATGCGGGTTCTATTCTGGGTCGCTCCCGCGATCTGTGCGCCTATACCATTTGAGCCGCAAATGATGGCCTGCACCTCTGTTTATATTGGAGCAAAGAGGATGGAGATGGGACGGCCGTGTACCCACACAGACGGTCCCATTTCGTTTATAAACCCGCCCCCTTCAATTCCTGAAGAAGCGCTGGTAATCGTGGTTTCTGGTCACGAATGCTTTGTATGTATTGTTGCCAGGCTTCCGGTTCCTGTAATTTTTTGTACAACGCTTTGACACGTACCAAAAGTGCCGCCGCCTGTGCATAATTGCCACGACCTCGAGCCGCAATCAAACGCTCTGCATGTTGCCGATAGAGACAAATTGAGTCATGTGGGTGTGAATCTTCGGCCGCCCTGGCGACCTCAATTGCCAGAGCATCGTTATATCGTGCCATTGGTACTGTTGTTAATGCGGCGGCCACATCGTTTTCCAACAGGTGAATCTGGGTGAGCAGGCGGTAATCTTCCTTCTGAGTCAACCGTAACAGCATAGCTTTCTGCCGCTCAGGCCAATCACCTAACTTTTGGGCGATGCTTTTTACCTCCTGATATTGCTCCAGGTTAGGACGCGGCCAAAACTGATTTTCTGCATACTGGATGGCTTTCCGCCAATCACCGCTGGCAATGGCCTGGGTCTTCAGCCAGCCATCCAGCCGGGTGTCTTTGCTGGTTCCAGCCCGTTCCCAAATCAGCCCTTCAGCGATGGTGGCCTGACCGTGAGCCAGGAACAAATCCGCCAGAGCCAGTAGCTCATAATCAGACGCCTTCTTAGCGTCCACAACTGCTTCATCCACACGGCCTACCTGTAGCAATCGCTCCACCAATGCCTGCAATTGCCCGATGCGGCGGCAGAGTTGAATGGTCTCCTCATCGTTGAGCATATCTGCCTGAAGGCTCAGGAGGAAACGGCCGTAAGCCTCCAGCCGCCACTTACTGCTAAAATCATCCCCTGACCCAACTTTGACCAGCTCTGCCTCCACCCAGGTGACAATTTCCACTTTTTCGACGGCCGTGGTTTGTGTCAAGACAATATCATAAGCCTCATCAGCAAAGCCATAACCACCAACTTTTATGTCTTCCAGAACAATAGCTACCAGCACCCGCAGAATGTCAAGCCGTGATTCAGCCTGCTCTATCTCTTGCAAACAGGTTCCCAGTTTTGCGCTGCCTTGCCAGAATACACTACCCCAATCACCATCATGATCATAAATCTGATGACGCTGCCCCCCACCGGGCATGAACATGTTCCACTCTCAATCCCATCTGGCGTCACTTGCACCCAGATGTGGTATGGCTGCGGCGTCGATCCCCAACATTTAGCTTTGAGGATGTCCCCTTGCTGCCAGCGACTCGTAACTGCGCCCTGTTTATGATATTGTTGGCCCCGTGAAAATGAACGATCTCCCACTCAGGTACGAATTGCCCTTTCTGTTATTTTGAACGGCTTCATTTTTGAAATCCTACCCAGTCAATAAATCTCTAACTCTTACGACGCTGAACTCAGTTCGTTCTTCCTGATTTATCAAGAATCTCTGCACATCGTTTACCACACGGTTCCAGTCCAGTTGCGACAAACGCTCCAAAATAAGCACTCGCCAATTACTTTGTGTAACCTCATCACCGGTCCAACCAGATTGAACCAAAGCGTTGTTTAACATATCCAGATTAGGCGCGGCCCACTGCGGTTGGCGCAAATACCAATACAGATCATACCAGTCACGCCCCTTGATGTATTCGCGTTGCAAAATGGCATGTAGTTTACCGGCCAGGAGTGATGCCTGGTCGTGATGCTGCAAATGGACAGGAACATGATGCTGTACCATAGTGGTATCTAGCCCTGCTTTGGCCGGTGGATTGGTGTCAATTTCCAGCTTGATAGCCAAAACTTCCGTTTCGTGCGGTGATATACCCAATTGATAATGCAGACCGCGAAAGCGAATGAAGGCGTTATGCACAATGTTCCGCTCGTTTACTCTTATTTCCACATCGTAGGTCTCGGCGGTCAGGTCACGCTGAATAGTCGTAAGATATTTGCGAAAATCATACTGTTCTGGTTGTCGTTCCAGCGCAAAATCCAAATCTTCCGAATAGCGCGGTAACTGGTAAAGGAGGCGTAAGGCGGTACCGCCGTGAAAGGCCAGCGGAATCATGGCGCCGGCGTTTTGCAAACTTTTTAGAATCCGCATTTGCAAGTATTCGCGCACAATGGCCCGTTGCCCTTCGGCCGTCAAGTCCCCGGTGATTTGTGTTTTCAGGTAGGGGATCATAGCGGTTCGTAGGTCGCCGCTTCTTCGGCGATAAGTTGTTGAATAAGAGCCAGGGCGCGTTTGAGTTTGGGCTTGTCGGCACGCGCCACATAAGCCGCCAGCCGCTCTTCATCCAGTTGGTCCAGGTTTTGCAGCCGCAGGGCGCGGAGGTACCCTTCACTGTCTGCGTCAGGGATAAGATAAATCAGGTCAAGCAGCGCTTTTTCGGGTGTGGCCATATAGGCCCACTGTGTGTGTGTTACCTGCCGGTATTCAAAGCCGTAAAACAGGGCTGGTTGCATGTGCTGGTAACTAAAATAGCCGTATGGGTTTTGCCAGGTACCTGGACGACCGGTGGTAATACTGGTGACAACGGCCACATGTTCGGGGATGAGGTCATAGTGAGATAAGACGCTATGCAGACTCACGTAAGAGCTATTGACCAGGTGGTTGGCAATGACGTAACTATGGGGCTGTTCTAAGCGATAAGGTGGCGCGATGGTGTACAGTCCACGCCGTAGTTGGACTACTTTGCCCGCCCGTACCCAATCAGCTAGTTGTCGTTGCACTTGCTGGGGTGACTCAGCGCCAGCAAATAAATGGCTGGTTTCAAACAGCGGCAAGTTGGCGAGCAGGGGAGCGACTTGTTGGAAGTACATACTTTGATTGTAGTCTGTAACGTCAATTGTTGCAATGAAAATTGACTACATTAAGGAAACGGCCGTATCCTTTACCTGCCAGTAGCGGTTCCTCACTCTCAGCTACACACTTATCTAGCAGGGAGGAATTAAAACGTCTTGAGACCGATAGCCAAAGTTATTGCCGCAAATGAACTGGTTAGTCGTGTTGAAAGGAGGGTGAAAATGCACGATAATGATTCATTGGATAAGATGAGAAGACGTATTCAGGAGTCACTCAGACTTCCTTGCTGGATGATTTACTCGCCGTATTGCCTTAGTTGGCTTTGGTACTAAACAAAATTTGTCGGATAATGGTGTCAGGATCACGTTTTATCTGGAGTACAGATGCAGGTTCTTCACCTTCACTGGCTAACGCCCCATCAGCCGGGGCAGCACGGCCGTTTCCTGTTCTGGGCGGAAACGGCCGTAACCGCTAACCCTCCCAGCCGCGACCGGCACAAAAAAACGGCCCGGCCCCACCCCTTTGCCACCGACACCGCTGCCCTGCGTACCCTGCTCAAAGCGATTGGTTGGGCGGGCAAACTGCCTGTCGCGGAGATGTCGCTCTGGCTGCCGACCAATCGCTTTGGTCCCATCCCCTCCCCTGACCTGGTACACAATTGGGAAACCGATGAAGATGCGCCGGAACTGCTGCCGTGGACAGTGGCCGGATTGTCACTGGGGACGGCGCACGCATTGGCTTTATTATCCTATTTGCACCAACAGGCGCTGCCGCCAGCGGTGCGGTTGGGCGCAGACGGCCGTTACTGGCAAACCACCTTCTCCTTTGTCCTGGAACTGCTGGCCCGCCAGCTTTATCGCCCAATCCTGGTGGAAAATCGCCAGAAACAAGAACGCTACTTTGAAGCCCGTTGGCAGCCGCTGCTAGACGGCGAAAATGAAGCCCGCCGTGCGGGCCAACTGGCGGCGGCGATGCCCCCCATCTGCCGCGCTGATGCCCAAAACCCGGATGAGACGCTGCCGCCCGGCGCGATTTTGGACAGCTTTCTGAACTATCTGACCGACACGGCCGTGCGCCAGTGGGCTGCCCGTCAAGAATTATATCTCCCCACCGGCAGCGACCCGGCGTCTGCCTGGCTGCGCGCCTTGTTTACCACTTCGCCCACCATTCAGGCCAGCGCCGCCCAACTACAGCATTTTGCCAGCAGCTTCCGCGCCTGGGAACGTGCCCTCACCATTGCCGGTGATCGGCATTATCGCGTGGCGCTGCGGCTGGAAGCGCCCCCCCAACAGCAAACGAAACGAACAAAAAAAGGCGAAGCCGCCTGGCAGCTCCATTACCTGCTGCAAGCCCGCGACGATGCCAGCCTGCTTGTGCCCGCCAGTGAAGTGTGGCAAAGCAAGAGCCGGGTGCTGCAAACGTTGGATCGGCAATTTGAAAAACCGCAAGAACGTTTATTGGCCGGGTTGGGCTATGCGGCTCGTTTCTTTCCCCCGATGCAGCGCAGTTTGCAGCAGCGCACGCCCGGCGGTATGGCGCTGACCACCGACGAAGCGTACACCTTCCTGCGCCAATGTGCGCCGCAATTGCAACGCGCCGGTTTTGGCCTCCTGGTGCCACCCTGGTGGAACAAGCCCGGCACACGGTTGGGCGTGCGGCTGCAATTAAGCAGTACATCAAAACTCACCGGGCAAACGGCCGTTACCAAAGGCCACATGACCCTGGACAACCTGGTGCGTTACCGCTGGCAGCTCTCGTTGGGCGACACTGAACTCAGCCGTGAGGAGTTTGAGGCTCTGGTGGCGCTCAAATCGCCGCTGGTACAAATTCGTGGGCAATGGGTGCAACTCGATCCGGAGCAAATCGAAGCCGCTATTCGCTTCTGGCAGGAGCAGGATTGGGAAGGCGACCTCTCTCTGTTTGCGGCCATGAAGCTGGGGCTGAACGGCCAGGAGCAGCAGCACAACGGTCTGTCGGTAGAAGGCGTGGTGCTGGATGATTGGCTGCACAAGTGGTTGGCCCAACTGCAAGGGGATGAAAAGCTGGCGATGCTGCCCCCACCAGATGGCTTGCGGGCGGAGTTACGGCCGTACCAACAATACGGCTATTCCTGGCTGCACTTTGCCCGCCGCTGGGGGTTGGGCGTCATCCTGGCCGATGACATGGGTCTGGGCAAAACGATCCAGACTCTCACGCTGGCGCAGCAGTTGAAGGAAGAAATGGGCGGCCTGCCCGCCCCGATTTTGCTCATCTGCCCCACCTCCGTGGTCACCAATTGGGAATTGGAGCAGCGGAAATTCACCCCCGGTTTGCGGGCGATGGTTCACCAGGGCGGCGACCGGCTGCGCGAGACGGAATTTGTGGCCGCCGCCCAGGAGAGCGACGTGGTGCTGACCAGTTATGCCCTGGTGCGGCGCGACGCGGAAGTGCTGAAGCAGATTGCGTGGTTTGGGGTGGTGCTAGACGAGGCGCAAAACATTAAAAACGCCAATACCAAACAGGCACAAACCATCCGCCAACTGCCGGCCGATTTCCGCCTGGCTCTCACCGGAACGCCGGTGGAAAACCGGCTGTCGGAGTTGTGGTCTATTATGCACTTTCTCAACCCCGGCTTTTTCGGCGGCCAAAAGCAGTTTCGCCAGGATTTTACGCTGCCCATCGAAAAATATGGTGACGAGGATGCCGCCCAAAAACTACGGAAGCTAACACGGCCGTTCCTGCTCCGCCGCGTCAAAACCGACCCCACCGTCATCCAGGATTTGCCGGACAAACAGGAGATGAAGGTCTACTGTCACCTCAGCGAGGAGCAGGCCACGCTGTATGAAGCGGTAGTACAGGATGCTTTAGCCGCCATTGAAGAACAAGAGGAAGGTGGCATCGCCCGCAAAGGATTGGTCCTGAGTATGCTGATGCAGCTCAAGCAGGTGTGCAACCATCCGGCGCAATATCTGCACGAGACAGAAGCGTACCAACCAGGAGAGGATAACGGCCGTTCCGGTAAACTCCAGCGCTTCGATGCCCTGCTGGATGAAATCCTGGCTAAAGGCGACCGGCTGCTCATCTTCAGCCAGTTCACCGAGATGGCCGGGCTGCTGCAAAGCTACATTCAAGAGCGGTTTGGTGTGCCTACCTTGTATTTGCACGGCGGTGTCCCGCCCAAAAAACGGGCGACGATGGTAGAGCAGTTCCAGCGCGAAGATGGCCCGCCCGTCTTTTTGCTCTCGCTGAAAGCGGGCGGCACCGGGCTGAACCTGACCCGCGCCAACCATGTTTTCCACTTCGACCGCTGGTGGAATCCGGCCGTAGAAGACCAGGCCACCGACCGCGCCTTCCGCATCGGCCAGACGAAAAACGTGCTGGTGCATAAATTTGTCTGCCTGGGCACGCTGGAGGAGCGGATTGATGCCATGATTACCGAGAAAAAAGCGTTGGCCCAGAACATCATTGGCAGTGGCGAAAACTGGCTGACGGAGATGTCTACGGCCGATTTACGGAATTTGGTACAGTTGCGCCAATTGCGGGAGTGAGGGAAGGAGTGAGTGATGAGTTGGTATTACGATTTTAAGCCGACGCGACCTATCGAGACAGACCAGGGCATTAAAGCCAGGAGCAAACGTGGCGATTTTGTGAAGAATTGGTGGGCCACGCGCTGGATAAAGGCGATGGAACGGGTGATGGACAGCGGCCGTTTGCAGCGTGGTCGCAGCTATGCGCGCAAAGGGCAGGTACTCTCGCTGGAAGAAGGCCAGGGGCGGATGACGGCCAAAGTGCAGGGGTCACAGCGCACCCCCTACAAAATAACGATTGAACTGACGCCGCTGACGGAAAAGGATTGGGAAAAGGTGCTGGCGGCATTGGCGGCACGGCCATATTTTGTGGCCCAGTTGCTTGCCGGGGAGATGCCGCCGGAAATTGAAGAGGTATTTCAGGTGGCCAAACTAGTGCAGTGCGGCGCAAATGGGCCGACAGATTGAAAAATTCGGGATAACAGGGTAAGCTCCTGGCTTGATAACAAATGAGTGAGGTGAAAGAATGCCAGGACCAAAAGCAATCGCTATCAAGTTAAGTGAAGAAGAAAAAGCCGGTCTGGAAAAATTAAGAAGACGGCACAATGTTAGCCAACAAATAGCCAAAAGGGCAGGGGTTATCCTGGCTTTAGGGGAAGGCAAAAGCAACAGCCAGGTGATGCGGGAGATGGGCCTTTCGCGGGATATGGTGCGCCATTGGCGACAGAGGTGGGTGGATTTACAGCCCATAGCTTTAGCCGACTTGAGTATTGAGGAACGGTTAGAAGACCTGCCGCGACCGGGGCGGCGGGCTCGAATCACAGCCGACCAGGTATGCCAAATCCAGCAAATGGCCTGTGAGAAGCCGGAAGAATGGGAGCGACCCATCAGCCATTGGACGGGTCGGGAAATAGCCGATGAAGTGGTGAAACGAGGCATCGTGGCCCAGATTTCGCCCCGCCACGCGGCGCGGCTGCTAAAAAAGGGGCCTTGAAGCCGCATCTGGTTCGCTATTGGCTGACATCTGTCGTTGATGAACGCTTTGATGAAAAGGTGACTGACATCAATAGCCTTTATCAGCAGGCCGCAGAACTGATGGAACAAGGAGAAGCAGTGGTTAGCACCGATGAACTGACTGGCGTCCAAGCCTTGGAGCGCAAACATGACAGCCTGCCCCTGAAGCCGGGCTATGTCGAGTACCAGGAATTTGAGTACATTCGCCATGGCACCCACTCGTTCATCATCAACTTCATGGTTGCCACCGGCAAGATTGGCACTGTTTCCTATGGGCCTACCCGCAACGAAACCGACTTCCTCAATCATGTCCAAGCCACAGTCGCGGCTGACCCTCAAATCCCTAAATGGCATTTTATCGTTGATAACCTCAACACCCACTGTTCTGAATCCCTGGTCAAGTTCGTAGCTGAAGAATCCGATATTGCTGATGATCTGGGGGGCAAGGGTCAATCTGGCATTCTCCATTCGATGAAATCCCGGGCTGCTTTTCTCTCCGACCCTTCCCATCGCATCGTTTTTCATTACACGCCTAACCATGCCTCCTGGATGAACCAGGTCGAAATCTGGTTTAGCATTCTCGCCCGTAAGCTGCTCAGGCGAGGTAACTTTACCTCTATATCCGATTTGATTAACAAAGTCCTGGCTTTCATCTCCTATTATAATGAGACGATGGCCAAGCCTTTTCGCTGGACTTATCAAGGCAAAGCCCTGGAGGCATAACTATTGGTTCTTTTAGGCCAACCTGCACTAGATTTGTTCCCCGGCAAGCGGGAGCTGAAACAAACCTGCAACTGCCCTGATCCCGCCAGCGTGTGTAAACATCTGGCAGCGGTACATTACATCCTGGCGGAACGGTTGGACGAAGACCCCTTCCTGCTTTTCCGTTTGCGTGGCAAGACACAGGAAGACATTTTGGCTTCTTTGGGCACAGGGGCGGGTGAATTGGAAACGGCCGTTATTCCTGAATACGGCCGTGCCCCTGCTTTATCTGCATCCCTGCCTGAGTTCTGGCAACCTGGCCCTGAACTGGCGCACTTTTCGGTGCATATTGCGCCGCCCGCAGAGCCATACCCGCTGTTGGTGCGGTTGGGCGAACCGGACTTCTTCCCCGAAGCCCGCCGTTGGCTGGCGAAGGCGTATGATGTGGTGTCGGCAACGGCCGTAGAACTGGCCTTCCAACCAGAAGAAGTTACCGAAAGCGAAACGGAATAATGGGGACGGGTGCTGTTTGTCGGCCAAAACCAGAACAAATATCAAAGTTTGGCGATGCCCATTGCAACTGATTCAACTGCCAGTTGTTTCATAACGGCGCCCCTCATCCTCTTCAATCCAGCAGACCCAACAACTGCGCTTTATTAAAATCGGCGCGCCCCTCCGAATCTATAATAAACGAACCCACATCTTCCATCACAAGAGACCATTTCAATGGTAACATTTGTTCCCGCACAACTCTTTGCCAATTGGCCACATCAAACGGAGGCGGACTTGGGTGAGGAAGCGCATAAATGCCACGCCACAACTGGATCATTTTCTCTACTCTGGTGCAATCACTCAGTTGCTGTTGGGCTTGATGATGTGTGACATCACCTGTCAGTAACAAGGATGTTTCAAAAAGTGGTTGATCTTGGATGATATGTTGTAATTATTGCCATCGCATGATGGGTATTATGTCGGAGATCGTTAGTTGTTGCAACGTTTTAGACCCATCAAGATCGCATTGCTTCATTCGGTCAAGCACACCTTTTGTTGCAGCAAGTATCGGATAATTGCAGGCGATTTAAGCTTGCTGGCAAGACAATACACCTGCCCCCAGAGAGGTGTTCAGGCCCGTCGCTCCCATTCTGGGCAAACAGTAAAAAAGCTCTTGATTTAGTCGAGAGCTTTTTGTTTGCCCGATCCCTGCGCCCGGTGCGGGTCCCGCCCTGGGTCGCTCCCGAGATTTATGAACTTTTCTCGTGCTTTCAGATTGATGAGGAAACAGGCGAAATAAGTTGGAACCCCTACCGGAACAGGCAATCGTGACACTTGCATCCGGGTTAACCGGCCTGCTGCAACGGCCGTATCACCCGCTCCGCTACGTCCTCTGGCACAACGACACGCGCTACCACGGCCGGCCACAGTTCCAGTGGGGGGCCGGTGATAAGCACTTTCGGTAGGTTGATGTCTTTCAGGTCGTCGTGCAGATACGGCCGTAGCCCACAATGCAGCGCATCACATGACGCCCGAATCCCCATCCCGCACAGCTTCCAGGGACAGGCGCGCCCCAGGTAATGATGCTGTTCATCGGCCAGGAATACTTCGCCACCGCGACCAAAACTCTGGGCATGGCCCTGCAATTTGCGCCCCAGCGTAGCTAAGGGCGTCAGGTCAGTCTTGTCTGTCACCGTTACCAGAACGTCTGCATCCTTGGGGTCCACCTTAAATGGTGGCGATGAAATCCTGCATCTCATCATAGGCGTCGTAAGAGGTTGCCTGGGGAATGGTGATGATGCGACGGCCGTAATGCTGCTCCACAAAGTCAGCTTCTACGACGACATTCTTTTGCCAATCGGCGGTATCAACTTCAGCCAACCCCGCCTGAATATCAAAGGCGTCCGGGTTATCCGGATCGAAATGCTTTGCGTAGATTTCCTCTAGCTGCCTGCGCGCCTCATCCATCACCGTAAATACCTGACCGGTTTCCGTATCCAGGTAATAGCGTATTTCCGAAAATGAATCATCGAAAGCCAGAGTCAGTTGGTCCCAATCAACGGCCAATTGTTTCATGTTTCCCTCATCCAGGTCATCAATGCCCATTACCCGTACCTTTTGCCCCACCTGCAAGGCGCTGCCCGGCTCTTGCCACTCGCTGATTTTGGCTTCAAAGGGAAGAATGTAATATTCTGACCAGCCCAAACCCTCCTCTTCACATTCTTCCAAATACTCACGAGACAGGCTCTTGAGCGTGATGCTGTTCAGGGCGACCAAAAACATTGCTGACAGCCGTGTCGCTTTGCCCCCTTTTGCCAGCCTGTGCCCAAACGGTATTCGCTTATTGGCAGATACCAGAGAGACGAACCTCGCTTGCCCAACAAGCAGTATGGGATGCAGTTTTAATATATGTCTGACAAATTATCCCCGGAATCAAAAATCGAATGGCAGGATTATCTACTTGAATTTGAGCGCCAGTTTGAAAACACGCAAACCACTGCAGTACGGGAACGGATTGGCGATCCAGCACTACCACTGCTGGCGGAGATACCGGCGGCGCTGGAAGAGACGGTAAATAACCTGCTGGCGTTGCCGGCCGAGACACGGGTTAACGTCTAGCCGGTGGTCACACAGGTGGGGGAAGATGAAGGGGAGGTCACGGCCGTTATCTCCTGGCATTATCATGATCAACCGTACCAGGTTGAGTCTTTTTTTCGCCTACAGCCCGACCCTTATGGCGGTTGGGGCGTGGTGCAGACTTCCTTACTGACCGACTTGCTCGCGGTGTTGAATCAATAGAAGTTCCTTGTAGTTCCAGGCAAGGAGCGATGAGGCTTTGGTCCTCCAAACTGGTTTGGCTCGTCGCACCTGGCCCTGACCCTCAACCTTTATCCAGCCATTCGTTTTGTAAACCTGACCGTTTGCGCCGCTGGCGATAATCAGGCGATTAGCGCCTGGTTGAAGACGCAGTTGCCATTCAGCCAACGGCCAACTGGTATGCCTGCTGCCGCAGGAAATGGCCCACTTCCCACCAGGCACGTTCGTACACGGCCGTTCCCGGCTGGCGGCAGGCGTCGTGCAAGATGGCCGCGTAGCGCTGCCAGGTTTGGGTCTGCACAGTCTCAGTCGGGTCTCCTCTCACCTGCCCGGCCAGCGCCTGGTAAATCTCTTGTGCCAGCGCCAATGGGTCAACCAGTTCCCACTCTTGTTTCAGCAGGTAAGCAGCCACCAGGTATGTGCAGACAGGCAAGTCAAGGGGAGTGACGGCCGTCACGATATGGTTTTGCGCCTCCATACGTCTTTCTTAATCAAGCGCGCCCTTGCTGAAAAAGCACCGATGGCCATCGGGTTTATCCACATTCTGGTCGGGTTCACTGCCCGGCCCCAATCACAAGGAGGAAACGGGGCTGTCTGTAATGGGCAGCCCCGTTTTGTTTAGGGTAATCCAAAACATTGCCAGCCTCCCCACAGCGCCGGGGAGTGACCGGCATGATAAGCATCTCGTTGGGCCAGAGCCAATGCTTGCGCCGGCCGCATATTGGCTTGTGCATAGTAATGATAAAACGACTGCATCAAGTCAGGTATCGCTTCATCCCTCACCGGCCACAAGCTGCTAATGACGCTCTGGGCGCCCGCTGCCAGGCAGGTGTTGGTGAGACTGACGTGTTCATCCCCGGCGTAAACCAGGCTGTGGCCGCCGCTGCACGCCGAAAGCGTCACCAATGGCGGCAGTGGCCCGCACTGCCGAATTTCGTCCAGCCAGATGTCCCGATCAGACAACGCCACACCGCTGAACTGGCCGGAGAGCCCGTCATAAAAGGCATGGGAGGCAACGTGCCAGAAGGTAAAGCGAGCAGCCAAACCGGCTGTCCCCGCCAGCGTTTGTAAATGGGGCCAGGTGGCCATGTTATTGCGCAGTGAATGCCCGTTTGCCCCCAACAAAGACGTAAGCGCGTCCGCTTCCTCGGCGACGGCTGGCAGCGCCGGATACCGCCCTGGAAAAGCAGATATAGCCAGCAGCAGCCCGGTATTCTGGCCGGGAGAAAGGGGCGACGGCCGTTGCCACAGCCCGGCCAACCCTAACAACGAAGGCACGATAGTGGGGATGCAGGCAGTCACCAGCGGCTTATCTTCCAGGCGTAAGATGGGCCAGGGCAGCCGGTGTAACTGACGGTGAGGCGAGATGATCACAACCGTCTCCGGCGTCAGTTTCTCCTGTAGCCATCCCGGCAGCAGCCAACTGCCTAACCGGTTCAGGGCACGTTCCGTGAACGCGCCCGCACTCTCGCCAGACCGGGTGGCAGCGCGCAACGCCAGATGGATGGGGCCGGTAACGGCCGTAGACCAGACCCGGCGCATTGTGGGCGTCAACATCGTGCCCACCAACTCCTCCCCGGCCAGGTAATAATTCAAGGCCATCCAGTTCTGGCCCAATTTCTGGTTGGCCTGGCGGCGGAACTGCTGCTGGTTGAAATCGGCCGTTATCTCTCCTGGCATAGCACTTCCCTGATGCTGCCGTTCCAGGCGGCTTTTTAACCTGTCATACGCTTTAACCTTTTGCACCAGTTGTTGGTGCAGCCCGTTTCTGTCCAGCACAAATGAGCCGGTTGTTGGCCCGGTTCGCAATTTTTCTTGCAGCCAGTTTATTTCGGCGGCCAGCTCAGCCAACTCGCTGTTCTGGCTCTTCACAACAGGCTGCCAGTTATCGGCCACCAGTTGCCGGGCGGTTGTTTGTGCTTTTCCGGCCTCGATAAAAAACAGCGTATCGGCGAAGGCTATCTCTGTGTGTGCGGGCTGCTGCGCGGCCAGGCGAACGGCCGTATCCAGATGCGGCGAAGGGCGCGTCAGAAAAGAACCGGCCAGGGATGGCTGCCACAACCCCTGGCGCAGGTTGGCCAACGCTTTGACCATTTCCCGGTAATGTAACAGGGCGCTTTCTGCTTCTTTGATTTCCAAACTGAGAGAAGCCAGTCCCGCCCGTGCCTGCCAGGAAATGTCCGGTATCACCTCGTGGCTGAGGGCCAGAGCGGATTCCCATGCTGACCGGGCGGCGGGTATGTTCCCCATCTGCTGGTGATAATGGCCCCAGGCAGTCTGGCAGACGGCCTGTTCTACCACCATGCCCATCCCGGTAAAGACGTCATGGGCGGCTTGCAAATAAGGGTAAGCCTCGTCCATACAGCCGACGGCGCATAAGGCCTGCCCCAATAATCGCTGCGCCCGCGCAATTTGCATCGCGTCCTCTTGCTGCCCGGCAACGGATAGCGCCTTTTGCAGGATAGTAATGGCTTCTGCCTCTTTCCGCTCCTGAAACAACAGTTCGGCGCGAAGGTTGTAAACAACGGGGAAAGCGTCTGCCTGCCCACACTGGTGGTAATGGGTTTCGGCTTCATTAAGATACAGATGCGCCTGGTCATATTGGCTTAACTGTAAATGGAGTTGAGCCAGCCGCATTTCACAGGCGGCTATGCGTTGCGGCATGGCTAATTCCAGCAAACGGCCGTGTGCATTTTCCAGGTATTGCAGAGCGCGTTGATACCATCCCATCTGCAAATAAGCTTCGCCCTGGTGCATGGCAGCCACCGCAGGTAACCAGCGATTGCCAACCTCTTCATAGAGCGATTCCGCTTGCCGGAAGTAATCCAGGCTGGTTTGATAGTGACCGTGATAGAGCGCCAGCCAACCGCTATCCAACAAAGAATCAGCCCAAAGTCCTGGCAGGCGGAAATGGGCAAATGTTTCTCTGGCGGTACGCAGTGTTTTGTCGGCGTCAGTAAGTTGGCCTGTCTGCTGATAAATTTGCCCCAGTCCAAAATGGCACTGGGCTAACCACAGAGGGAGGTCATAAGCCTCAAACTGGCGGGCTGCCTGGTGCAAATTGCTTTCTGCCGTTCGTAAATCATGCTGCCACCACCAGCTAATCAATCCTAACTGCAACGTGGTGATGGCGACCTGAATGGGTGCATCTTGTTCCGCAAAAAGCGTCAGGGCGGCAGCAAAACAATCCCTGGCCGCCTCAAAATAGGTCTGGCGGCGCAGGTAGCTGCCTTTGATGAATAAACAGCGAGCCAGGCTGAGGCGGTCATTTCTTTCTTGAAAGGTTTGTTCAGCCTGCGCTATTTGCGCGGCAGTTTCTTCAAACTGGCCGATCAACAGGTAAGCATAAGCCAGGGAAAGGCGGCAGTCGGGGAGCAAGTGGTCAAAACCGGCAGTTTCCAGGCTGTGCAGGGCGTCGCTTAATGTGGCGGCGGCGTCTTGGAAGTTGGGGCGCGTCCAGGGCAGGGCGTTTTGCTGCCAGTCGCAGGCGGCCAGCCAGCCGGGTTCGTCTAATTGGGCGAAAGCAGTGCGGGCGCGGGCAATAGCGGCTTCTACCAGTTGCGGCCGTACCCAGGCGTTGGCGGCGCGGGCGATGTACCAGGCGGCCAAACCATGAAGAAAGAGATCAGGAGTGTAGGCAGCGGCGGCTTCGGCTACGGCCGTGACTGCCCAGCCATGTTTGGGCTGCGTCAGCGCCAGTTGGTCGGCATAATCGGCCAGGTGGTCTAATAAGGGGCGGTCTAAGAGGGGTAGTTGGGCGGCCAGATGGGGCAGGCTTTCTGGGGACAGACGGCCGTGAAAGAGCCGTTCTGCCTCTGCCAGGTAAGCCGCCGCCGAAGGATGTTGCCCCATGGGGCTATTGTATCAGCTTTGTGGCGATTCCAGAACGAGTTGCAGATCGGTGGCGCGCAGTTGCCCGGCTTCGTCCAGGATGTCGTCCAGGCGCAGGGGGGGGAAGTGGGCACGGCCGTAGGCGTCGAGGACGGCCGTGTGCGCATAGCCGCCCCATCGCAGGCTGGCTTGCAACGGCGGCAGTGGTGTTTCGGCGGCGGTCAGCAGTTGCAGGCGCAGCAGTTCGGGCTGCTCTACCGGCCGGATCGCTTCCAGCAGCGTTTCCACCGATTGATCCGCTATCGTCACCCCATCGTGCAGGAGAATGACGCTTTCATCTTCCAGCAAAGGGGCAGCGTAGCGGTAAACCAGGTCAGGCGTGGGGAAGAGCAGTTGTTGGAGCTGGTCAAAAAGCACCTGCCAGGTAACGCGCCAGCCGCCGCTGGTGGATTGGGCAATTTCTGGTTGGGGTGCGGGCCTCTTTTGCAGAAAGGTTAGCTCGTTGATGGTGGCGGCGGGGAGAGGTGGGGGGGTGTCACGGCCGTTTGTCTCCAACAGGGACAGCGCCTCAATAAAGGTCTGGTATAGGGCGGGAGCGGCCATCATCCTGCCCCAAAATGTGGGGTAGCGTTCGCTGATATCCACGCCCATCAGGGCGTCATGCAATACCAATGAAAACATCTCCATGTCACTTTCGTCAGTTTCTGGCGATGGCATCTGCCCGGCGACGAGGGCCAGCAACTGGTCAGCCAGGGCCGGCCATTGCCCTGGCCCCACGGCCTGCGACCGCAATGTAGCCAATTTTTGCCGAATCCAACCGGACGCCGCTTCTTCGCTATCTGCTCTACTCATATTTATCCTGCCAATCAGCCCAAATCTTTCTCAGGTTTTGCAGCGCGTCAAAATGCAGCTTGTGAATGGCGCTGCTGCTCCGGTTAAGGGCTGTCGCAATTTCGGGAAACGTCATCTGCTCAAAATAACGCATGAGAATGATTTGTTTGCGGGCGTCAGAGGTTAACTGGTCAACGGCCGTCAACAACGTGTGCCGTAGTTCGACCGTACCTTCGGGGCCAGGGGTAGATAGCTGCGGCCATACCCCTTCCCAGGCATCCCAATCATCTATCTGGTGCATCTCATCAGGTGCTTCCGCATAGCGCCTGTGTAGCTGCTTCAAGGTGACGGTTTGCAGCAAGACGTAAGCCCAGGGGTCAAAATCGGTATCATAGGGAAAACGGGCGTTGAGTAGCTGGGCGGCCGCGGCGGCCGCGCAGTCGGCGGCCATTTCCTGCTTTTCGTTGTGCGTAGGGGGAAATTTTTGGCGACAAAGATAGTTATAGGCCCACCATTTGAGTTTGTCATACAAGGGCAGCCATAGGTCGGTGAGCCGTTCTTCCTGAATCTGGTAGAGATAGAGCTGCCACTTTTCATAGAATTCCACCACCCGCCAGACGTACTCTTCCGGCCGGCGATTTTCCGCATTGTCCAGAAAGTGTTGCACACGGCCCCTATCCAGGTTCGCCAGAATGATGGGGGTGATACTATGAGCGAAATCCTCCCCTCTCTGGATAGCTACTATTTGAATGGCCTGGTGCAGCGCCGCTATCACTGCCTTTTCGTCCCAACTCATCATGGTCGCCTTTGCCGGTGTGTGCAGTTTGATGGCAAAGATTATAGAGGATGCTGCTGCCCATGAAAAGAAGCCGAAACAGATGTAAGAAACGGCGCACGGGACGGGATAATAATGGGTAGTGGGAGGTAACGTGTGCCAGTGACAAAAGTCACGGCCGTATCCACAGTTGATGGATACGGCCGTGACCCTTAACTTTGATGTACAGATTAGATCATTACAATTACATGAGCATTGTCACGTGAGCAAAAACAGTAGTTCCATTAAACTGCTTATTGCCAATATAGTCATACCCTTCATCCAGGCAAATCACTTTCGACCTTTATTTCGGAACTGGCGCTGTTCCTGATACCAGAAATCGAATGGATGACCGGTAGCATCGTGCATTGGTGCAGGAGGGTTATCGTGCCAAAACAATCTTCTCTTTTCCTCTATTTTTTAATAGCGGTGACGTTTATCCTGGCTGGCTGCGGCGCGGATATTGACCGGCGCGTCACGTTTTACCGCGACGAAGCCTGGAAAGCAGAGATGGAAATTCGCTTTCCGGCTGATCTGGTGGCCCTATTGGCCGCCTCGCCCGAATCGCTTGAAGCCGAGATCGCGCAGCAGGTCGCTGAATGGGAAGCAGAAGGCGCGCAGGTTAAGTGGAACTCCAGCCGCGAAGATGCCACCCTGATATATACGTTCGAAGTCGAGAGCGAAGGCTTAGAACTGCTGAATGAGATCGTGTTTGAAGATAACGCCACGATCACAGCAACAGAGGTTGACGGCCGTCGGCAAATCAACTTCTCCTATTTCGGATCCCGCAATCTGGTGGGCGCCAACAGTGATACGTTGACGCTGCAGGGCGGTGAAATCATTTCCAGCAACGGTGAGAAACTCAATAACGGCACGGTGCAGTGGGCGAATGCCAACGGCCGTATGAATGCCGTGCTGACCGAAAAAAGCGGGTCAGGTTTTGCCACCTTTTTCCTTATCGTATTGGTATTGGGTGGATTGGGCGGCGGGTTCTGGTATTACCGGCAGAAAAATAGCTACTCTCCGCCACAGGTGGCGCCAGTTCAGACGGCCTTTTGCGCCAACTGCGGTACGCAGTTAAGCCCCCAGGCCAAATTCTGCCCCACTTGCGGTTATAAACAATGATGACCCAGATGACTGATTTATCGGCACAACATAGTGGTTAGTAGCTGGTGGTTGGTGGCTGGTATCAGTCACCAGCCACCATGATTCATAGGAGGTTGTGGATGAACACAATTCAATGTCAGAACTGTGGGGCGGAGAATGTGGGGACGGTCAATTTTTGTAAGCAGTGTGGTAGCAAACTGGAGCGGGTGGCAACGGCCTTGACCGACCCGCCACCCCCTGACGTGCCGCCAGTTACGCCGCCGCGAATGGGGGGTATGCCCGTGGCCCCTTCCTCAGTCCGCGTGGAAAGCAAGTTTGCTGCCCTGCGCGGCATCGCTGCTTTCTGCCGACTGCTGGCGTATATCTTCGCCGGTCTGGCGGTTCTAGGAGGTGTTGGTGGCTTTTTTGTTGGTCTCGCTGATTCTTTCTTTACGGCGCTGGGCCTGCTGGTAGGCTCGCTCATTTGGGCTGGGGTTATTTACATCTTCTGGCGGGTCATTGGCGAAAGTATTTCGGTGCTGTTGGATATTGAGGAGAATACCCGCCGCACGGCGACTATTATAGAACAACGTTTGCCGTGATGATGACGGGCAGCCCCGGATGCTTCACGTAGCGACCAATAAAGATTAACGGAGGCATAGTATGAGTGATTTTTTTAATCGGGTGCGTTCGGGGGCAGGCAAGGCGGCGTTTGAAGCCGATAAACTGCGGCGGACACAGGCCATACAACTCAAAATCCGGTCATTGAACCAGGAGACGGAGAAGGTGTATACCCAGGTGGGGCGGGTGGCCTATACCCTGTACCAGCAAGAACAGGTGGCCCAGCCGGAGCTAAAAGCAGCCTGCGACCGGCTGGCAGCGGTATTTGCCCAAATTTCAGCGCATGAACAGGAAATTGAGCGCATCAAGGCAGAGGTTTTTGTGGACGCGGCCGTGGCCGGCATCCAATACGGCCACATCTGCCCTAACGGGCATGGCCAGGTTGCGCCGCAGGACAATTTCTGCCAGGTATGCGGTGCGCGAGCCATAGACGTGCCGCCGCCCACCGGGCTGGCCTGCCCGCACTGCCACGCCCCGTTGCAGCCTGGGGCGCGGTTTTGTGCCAACTGCGGCCAGAGCGTGCCGCTCGCGGCGGCGGCAACCCCGGTTTCCAACCCCTGCCCCCATTGCGGTGTACCCTTGTTGCCAGATGCACTCTTTTGCACAGAGTGTGGGCACAAGGTAGTCACGCCTGAAGCAAAAGCTGAAGAGGCGGCTGGAGTTGGGGACACGCTTGCACTGAGCGCCGCCGAAGTGGCCGTACCTGATCCATTCCCGCCTGCCAGCGACATAGATGCGCCAGATGTAGCGATGGAGGCTGAAGAGGACACGGCCGTAATCAGCCTACCTGACGAACCATCACCACTACCCGCACCAGCCGCCTGCCCGGTCTGTGGTGCGTTGTTGACGGAGGGCGCCGCCTTTTGTACGGAGTGTGGCCATCACCTCAATTAGTTGTGAACGCATCCATTGGCACGCGCCCGATGGATGCCGCTTACGAAAAACAGTCGCCCAGTGAGTGGCTGTCGCCCAAAACCATCAGAAGCATTCAGGGCAAATAACAATATCCTTTGTTAGCGCCTGAAAATAGATAAAAATAAGGAGGAAACCATGATTATCTGTACCAATTGCAACACCCCAAACAGCCCCGAAAGCCGCTTTTGTATTAGTTGTGGCCAGGAATTGGCCGGACAGGTGGCGGGCAGTGGCGAGACGGCCGTCTCGCCCACCAACTTCATGCGACGACAATTGGGCATCGCTACGGCCCGACTGTTTATTGCCCTGTTGCTGATCTGGCTGTTGCGTAGCATCCTGGTCAACCTTTCCTTTGTGGAAGGGTTGCTTATTCCAGAGGTTCCCTTTGCCGTAGAACAACTGATCACCTTCATCGCCTATGCAGCGGCATTTGTTTTGCTCATCGGGTATACGCAAACAGTGCGCATCGGTTGGGCGTCGGCTTTTCCTTCCCTGGCCTCCCTGACGCCCGCGCTGGTGGGCATCATTTATGTGGTATTGCTATCCCTGGCTTACCGGGCGCTCCTGCCGGTGATCATCGAACTGGTAGATGACCCCCGCGATTTTATTCTGGCGCTGCGGGTGATACTCGTGATCCTGGCCATCATTCTGCTGAGTTGGGCGGGCAAGGTGATTTATGATGCCTTGCCCGGCTGGTTGGGCAGCATCCGTATGGACACGCCAAAGGTGGATAGTGGGCAGCGGGCCTGTTTGCACTGCGGCCTTTTGAATCAGGCGGCGATGAGCTATTGTGGTTACTGCGGTCATGCATTAAAGTCAGACACAGAAGTTGCTTCTGATAAAACAATGGAATTCCCAGCGTAAGATTGGGTCAATCTACAAACATTGAGCCAATCTACCGGGCACAGCATGACTCAGCAAAAGTATTGCCCACAATGTGGGCAGCCAAATGAGGTGGAAGCACGGTTTTGTGGCATTTGTGGCCGTGAAATGCCGCTGCTGCCGCCACTACCGGCAGCGCCGTCGCCGGCCAGACGGCGGGCCGGGGTGACGATAGCCGCTTCCTTGCTGATGCTGCTGGCGCTGCTGGCAGTTGGCTGGTTTGTGGTGTGGCCTCGGCTGCAACCATCAGCCAGGCCGACGACGGTGCGCCCCGCTTCTTCGCCAACGGCCGTTACGCAGGCACAACCAGAACAGCCAGTCGTTGCCGTCGCTGTCACTGAAATGCCTGTTGCCCTGGCCACGAACACGGCCGTGCCCACATCCACCCGCTTAACCACCGCCGCCATTTTCCCCACCGTCACGCCACCGCCCACGCCTGCCCACTCGCCCACACCGCTGCCGCCGCCAATGCCTACTTCCTTGCCGGACGAGATCGTTTTCCAGTCCAACCGCAGTGGCAACTTTGAGATTTACATTATGCACAGCGACGGCAGTAACCTGCGGCGGCTGACCAACAATACCAGCGACGACCAATATCCGCGCGTCTCGCCGGACGGCCGTCGCATCCTTTTTGAGTCCACCCGCGATGGTAACCCGGAAATTTACGTGATGAATCGCGATGGCAGTCAGCAAACTCGCCTGACCAATGATCCGGCTAATGACCGCCTGCCCACCTGGGCGCCGGACGGGTCCCAAATCACCTTCCAATCCGGGCGCAGCGGCGATGCCGATATTTACATCATGAACGCCGACGGCTCTAACGTGCGGCGCGTCACGACGACGACCGAGCGGGAAGGGCATACCAGTTGGGGCATCCACAACCGGCTGGTATTTAATGCCAGCCAGGGATCATACTGGCAAATTTATGCCGCCGACGTGGACGGCCGTAATCGCCAGCGGCTGACCAACAGTCAGGTGGACGAGTATTCGCCGGAATGGTCGCCCGACGGGACGCAAATCGTTTACGTCTCCGAAAGGGAAAGCCGCGGCAACCCGGCGATTTTTGTGATGGACGCCGACGGCCGTAACCCGCGTCTGCTCTACAACAGCCCCCTGGAAGATTGGGGCGCGGTCTGGTCGGCCGACGGTGCGCACATCGTCTTTACCGTCGAACAGGCAGATGGCACAGCCGACATCTACATCATGGATGCGGATGGCGGCAGCCCGCGTCTGCTCATGGAACGGGGCAGTTACCCTTCCTGGGCCATTGCCACAACTGCGGCTAATCCGGCAGCGGGTGATACGGCCGTGCCCACCAGCCCCATCATGCCCTTAACCGGGGCCGGCCTGCTGCCATTGACGTTTGCCACCTACGCCGACTACACGCCCGCTCTCTCGCCTGACCAGCAGCGTCTACTCGTCTCCGCCGAGATTGACGGCTACTGGCGCATCGTCGAGGTAGACCCCAACGGCGGCGGGCAGATGCGCCAGATTACCCAGGCCAACGCCAACTTTCACCAGCCCCATTTTTCAGCCGATGGTCTGACCATTTTGGTGGCCTCTGATCTAAACGGCAATATGGATATTTACCTGCTGAATGCGCTGACGGGGGCGGTGGTGCAACGATTGACCAACACGCCCGGTGACGACTACTTCCCGCGCTGGCTGCCGGACGGCCGTAGTTTTATCTTTTCCACCGACCGGCATGGCAACCATGAGGTGTACCTGGGCCGATTGGACGGGACGCAAACACGCCTGACCGACCATTCCGCCTTTGATGGGTTTGCTTCCCCTTCACCGGATGGTCAGCACATTGCCTTTTACTCCAGCCGGGATGGGGATTATGAGATATATGTGATGGACGTGGACGGCCGTAACCCGCAGCGCCTCACCTTCAGCCCTGGCCGCGATGCCTCCCCTGCCTTTTCGCCGAACGGTGAATGGATTGCCTTTGAGAGCGACCGCAGCGGCCATTATGAGATATACGCCATGCGCCGCGACGGCAGCGACCTGCGCCAATTAACCAACCATACCAGCGGGAATTGGTTTCCCATCTTTTCGCCCGATGGCCTCTGGCTGCTATTTCAGTCGGCGCGCACCGGCAATATGGATGTGTTCCGCCTGCCTTTTTTGAGCCGGTCGCTTTATCTGAGTACCCCTTACCTGGCCGGTGAGGACGTGAGACTTTTGCAGCAAAAATTGGTTAGCCTGGGGTACAACCAGGTTGGCCCGGTGGATGGCATCTTTGGCCCGCAGACGGAAACGGCCGTGAAAGCGTTCCAACAAACCCATGGCCTGACCGTAGACGGCGTTGTTGGCCCCCTGACCTGGGGCCGGTTGTTTAGCGATAGTGATGAATGAAAATAGTTGGTCGGCACCGGCCAACTATTTTCATTCAAGAAAGTTTATGTTTTGCCCCAATTGTGGTCACCAAGTGGCTGAGGGCGCTGCCTTTTGTGGACAGTGCGGTCGGCAGATTGAACAGATTGGTGCCAGGCCAAAACCGGCGCGGCGACGCGGCCTGCTGGCTCTGGTCGTCTACCTGCTGCTGGTGCTTTTGCTGGGCGGGGCGGTGGCCGGGTATGTATTGCTGAGACCGCAAAATGAGCGGGCGACCACTCCCCAGAACGTGGTGTCAGATAGAGGAGATGCGGAGAGTACGGCCGTGACCACCCTGCCCCCATCACCTACGCCCACCATAACCACTACCGCCCTCTTGACGCCAACAGCTACCGCCAGTCCTACCCCCCGCCCCATCCTCACCATCACCCCTGAGCCTACGCACACGCCCACCTTGACGCCAACCCCCACCCCAACCGCGTCGCCAACCCGGACGCCACCGCCCACCATCACCCCGCCGCCATCACTAACGCCGACGCCCACTATAGACCCAGGGCCGGAGAATCTGGTCATTGGCCATTCGGTAAATGGCAAACCCATTGAAGCCGTCCGGTTTGGCAATGGGCCGCAAACTATCATCTTTATTGGCGGCTTACACGCCGGTTTTGCCCCCGGCACGGTAACGCTGGCGCAGCAAACGGTCGCCCATTTTGAGCAAAATCCGGCGGCCATTCCCCCCAACCTGACGATATACGTCATCCTCTCCGCCAACCCGGACAGCCCCAACGCGCCAGGACAGTTAAACGGCCGTCTCAATGCCAACCGGGTAGACCTGAACCGCAATTGGGATTGCAACTGGCTGTCGGATGCCCGCTGGCGGGGTAATGTGGTGCCCGGCAGCGGCGGTTCCGCCCCATTTTCCGAGCCGGAAACACAAAGCCTGCGCGATTTCATTCTGGAAAAGAATCCGGCGGCCGTCATCTTTTGGGAAGCCAGGGTAGACAACGGGCTGGTTTCGCCGGGAAATTGTGGCGCCCGCCACCAGCCTTCCGAATCGTTGGCCACGGCTTATGGCGCGGCGGCCGGTTATTCGGTGGCCGATTTTGAGGATGTAACCGGGCAGGTACTAAACGGCGATGGCGCTAACTGGCTGGTACAACAGGGTATCCCGGCCATTGCTATTTTGCTACCCCAATACAGCAGCATGGATTGGGCACATAATCTGGCTGGCATCCTGGCCGTGTTCCAGCACGATGTGGAGTAAAGGTGTGGCACGGCCGTATAAATGGCAAAGAAAGCGTATCCTTCTGCTTTTACTTTTATGGGCGATGATTTCCTGCCAGGCAGCGCCACCCGCAGTTTTGCCGCCAACGATTATTGCCCCGGTCACGGCCGTGACGTCACCAACAATTGTCACGCCCACCACAGACCCCCTCCCCCCAACCCTCACCCCAACCCTTGAACCAACCCCCGCGCCAGCCCTGGCGCCGTCGCCTACCGACACAACCACCCCTCCTATCACCGAAAAACCAGCGGCCATACCGACCACAAAACCATCGCCAACACTGCCCCCAACCCCCACGCCGGACAATCTGCCCCAAATTATCGGCACCTCGTATGAAGGACGGCCCATTTACAGTTATCGCTTTGGCAGCGGCCCTATCCCCATTGTTTTTGTGGGCGGTATTCATGGCGGTTATGAATGGAACACCATCCTGCTGGCCTACCAGGTAATGGACTACTTTACTGCGCAGCCGTACCGAATCCCCACCAACGTGACCCTCTTCATCATCCCGGTAGCCAATCCCGATGGCTTGTTTGCCGTTACCCAAAACGAAGGCCGCTTTTTGGTGGCGGATCTGGCCGAAGACACATTTCCGGGGCGGTTTAACGGCCGTAACGTAGACCTGAACCGCAACTGGGACTGCCAATGGTCGGCAACGGCCGTATGGCGCAACCAGCCGGTGAGCGGAGGCAGTCAACCCTTTTCCGAACCGGAGAGCCGCGCCCTGCGCGATTTTTTCCTGGAAACGAGGCCGGCGCTGGTTCTCTTCTGGCACAGCGCCGCCAACGGCGTTTTTATCGCCGGTTGCCCGGAAACAGATGGCCTTTCAAGGCAATTCGCAGCCATTTTTGGCAGCGCCTCCGGTTATCCCGTTCATGAACGATTCGCCTACTATCCCATCACCGGCGACGCCGGCGACTGGCTGTCCACGCAAGGTATCCCCAGTATCTCCATAGAACTCAAAACGCATGAGACGCTTGATTGGCCGGAAAATCTGGCCGGCATATTGGCCCTCCTGTCGCATTACAACAAACAACTGCAATGAGTGGCGCTCTACATAGATATGCGCTTTCAGATAAACATCTGGGCGTTGCATAAACATCTCGGCTTTGATCGCCCAATCTTCTGAAGCGAACGAGCCGGCCAGCTGTGTTGATCATTTGCTGTTATCACGGCCGTTCCCCCCACCCAATCCTCCAACAGACGCAGCAGGGTATGGTTATGGTATATGTTTTCACCCGGCGTAAACACAATACACCTGCGCCCAGAGAGGTATCCAGGCCCGTCGCTCCCGTACCGGGCAAACCATGAAAAAGCTCTCGACTTGATCGAGAGCTTTTTGTTTTATAATATCTGTCATTCTCAGGGTGCCGCCTGTCATCTATCCCTGGCACGAACCAGATGGGAGGCGTAATTATGCAAATTGCGCGAGCTGATGGGCGCTTTTCTGGCTCTATCTGCGGCTGACTGCGCCCTATACGGGGCATGTCGCCCGGTTCACACAATCATAGAATCACCACGCGCACTTTGCCGGACAGATACTGGTCAACAACCCCTTCATAGCCAGCCAGTGGCCCGGCTGAGATACACACGGCCGTACACCGTCAAGTTAGTGGAGTTTTCTCTTGCAGGATAAAGTGTGGCGAATATGCAGCCTACCAACATGCGATTCATAGAACTGGCGCAAACCCATCAGCAGGCGTTAATGGATGACGTTCTGCCGTTTTGGCAAGAACATTCCATTGATACACAGTGTGGTGGTTACTTCACCTGCCTGGAGCGAGACGGCGCCGTCTTCGACACGGACAAATTTGTTTGGTTGCAGGCGCGCCAGGTGTGGCTGTTCTCCATGCTCTACAACCGGCATGAAAAACGGGAAACCTGGCTGAAGTTGGCGCAGCACGGCGCAGATTTTCTGCGCCAGCACGGCATGGATACGCAGGGGCGCTGGTACTTTTCCCTTAACCGCGAAGGACGGCCGTTGGTGCAGCCGTACAACATCTTTTCCGATTGTTTTGCGGCCATGGCTTTCAGCCAATATGCGCTGGCCGCCAATGATGGGGCCGCCAAACAACTGGCGAAGCGCACCTATCGCCAGATCATGCAGCGCCAGAACAATCCCAAAGGGCCGTACAACAAGACCGTCCCGCACACTCGCCCGCTGATTTCGCTGGCGCTGCCCATGATTCTGGCAAACCTGACCATGGAATTGGAATGGCTGTTGGACGCCAACACCTTTAACCACGCGCTGGATGATTGTCTACGGCAAGTCTTCACCCTGTTTCTGGATAAAGACCGATTGATTCTGCACGAGCAGGTCACACCCGAAGGGGAAAAACCGGATTGTTTTGAGGGGCGCGTAATCAATCCGGGGCACGGCATTGAAGCCATGTGGTTTATTATGGATATCGCCGAGCGACGACAGGACAGGGCGATGATGGAAAAAGCGGTGAAAGTGATTTTGTCCACACTGGCGCTCGGCTGGGATGAGCAGTTCGGCGGCATTTTCTACTTTTTGGATGCGCAGGGGCATCCGCCGCAGCAATTGGAATGGGATCAAAAATTGTGGTGGGTGCATATGGAAACGCTGGTCGCCCTGCTTAAAGGCTATCGCCTGACCGGCCGCCAGACCTGTTGGGATTGGTATGAGCGTGTTCACGCCTACACCTGGGAGCATTTCCCAGACCCGGAATATGGCGAATGGTATGGGTATTTGAACCGCCGCGGTGAAGTGCTGCTGCCGTTGAAGGGCGGCAAATGGAAGGGTTGTTTCCATGTGCCGCGTAGTCTTTATCTTTGCTGGCAGGAATGTGAAAAGCTCTGAACGGGACAAGCTCTGAAAGGGAGTTAATATGGATCTGGTCACTTTAGTCAGCCAGCTTCGGGCGTTGGGTCTAAAACGCGGCGACGTGGTGATGGTGCATTCATCCTTTAAGGCTTTGGGAGTCAAGGATCCGGAGTTGATTCTCATGGCCTTAGCAGAAGTGCTGGGGGATACAGGCGCCTTGTTGATGCCGGCCTTGTCTTATCTACAACAACCGTCAGACGTTCACGATACCAACCTGACGCCAACGTGCGTCGGTTTTCTATCGGAGTATTTTCGCCGGCGGCCGGGGACGGTGCGGAGCCTGCATCCCACACACTCGGTGTGCGGCGTCGGCGCCCAGGTGTCGGCCTGGCTGGGTGATCATCTTGAAGATTACACGCCCTGCGGCCCACATTCACCGTTCTACAAGCTATTGCATGCCCCTGGCAAGATTCTGATGCTCGGCTGTGGATTGGCGCCGAACACCGCCATGCATGCCCTGGAAGAACATGCGCCGCCGCCTTATCTGTTCGCCGCACCCAAAATTTACACCATGACAGATGCGAGCGGCCGGACGTTTGAGAAGGAATATATTCCCCACAATTTTCAGGGCGTAACGCAGCGGTATGATCGCCTGGCCGATCTGCTGCCGGATTCGGCCATGTCACAAGGCTTGGTGGGGCATGCGCCCAGTTTTTTAATTCGCGGCGAGGCATTGCTGGAAGCGCCATTGGCCCGGCTGCGGGCTGAGCCGTTCTATTTTGTGGATCGGCCATAGAGCGATAGGAAGGTGATTATGAAACTGGTTGAAGTGGACGGTTACACCTTGATCAATCTGGATGAGGCCGGGCAGCAGTATATGAACCGGCGCCTGGCAGAAACGCTGCCCTTGAATCAGCGGTATCTGGCCGGGCTGACCAGCGCACCGACCGGGGGGCGGCTGACGGGCACTTTTATTTACGCGCATCCGCCGGATTATGTGGGCCAGCGCACCATGGATTGGGGCGTGCCCGAATGGCGTGTGCTGTTCCGGTGGCTCAAGGAAATGGAAATTGATACGGTGATTTATCAAGCCGCAGCCTGGGCCGAGGTGCGTGAATGTTATTACCCGTCCCAGGCTTTTGCGGCGTACCGCACCTGGAACGCTTTGGACGCTTTGATCGAAGCCGTAGCCGCTGAGGGTCTGACGCTTTTCCTGGGTGGGTTGGGTAATCTGATCACATTTGACGATGAGGTCACGGCCGTAGCCCTCCATACCGACCGTGACCAGCAGTTAGCGTGCTATCAGGAATTGCAAGCCTTATACGCGGGTGGCTTTCATGGTTTCTATATCAGCCCGGAAACCGCCTTTTCCGGCCGGCGTCAGCCGGAGCGTGAACAACGGCTGAACGCCTATTACAGCGCCATCTGCCGGGAGCTTAAGGCCATGCGGCCCGATTTGCCAATCCTGTTTTCGCCTGCCACCTTTTATTGGGCCGACCGTACCCAGGCTAACTACGACTTTCTGTTCAACATTTTCCAGGGCTGCCCCTTCGATATTCTGTGCCCGCAGGATTCCGTGGGGGTGATGGGTAACCCACTGCCCCATTTGCCGGCCTCCTTTGCTATCTGGCAGCAGATCAGCCAGGTCTTGGGCGTGGCATTGTGGGTAAATACCGAGAGCTTTGAGCTTAACCGGACGGGTACCACGCAGGATTTTGTGGCCGCGGACTTTAAGCGGCTGGCCGTGCAACTGGCACATGCCCGGCAAGTGGGCCAAAAAATTGTCAGTTGGGAAGTGCCCTACTTCTATTCGCCTCTGGCCGGGGAGCGGGGCATTCAATTGAGGGAGGCTTATCTGGCTTCGCTTTCGGCCGGTGAGCGAAGCTGAAGCACAAACCGCTGCGGTGCAGCAACCCCACCGCACACTCGTCACGAAGCAGGGCAGCATCTTCATTGGCTCACGCCAACTGCACCGGACGAAAACGGCCGTGCCGATCGCCCATCAACCAGAAAGCCCGGAAAACGATCCCGAACCATGGTTGGCCGCGCCGCTTCCAGCCGCTGCTTTAAGGTTCAGACCCAACTAACCTCTAGCATAGGCGTATCAGGCGGAGGCAAAATCAATCAACTGGTTGGTAAACTCGTTGATTTCTATATTTTCTTGGGAGATGAACCTGGGACTGGTAGATGAAGTGAGAACGCCAGACTGTTGCAGTAAAGGCACGGCCGTAGCCATAGCTGCTATAAACCCTTCCTGCTGCAAAGTGGCGTCGAGCAGGCGATGAACGCGCGGGTCCGTCAGCAAGGCGGTGACGCACTGTGGCCCGCCGGGCATAATGACGCCCCGGCAGCCTGCCTCCGCTGACAGTTGGTCGAGCGAATAATCGGGCCGCACGGCCAGGCCATGTAGCCCTTTCAGGATGCCGGCCGACAACCCCACCAGCGACACCGGCAACCCGGCCTCGCGCATGTGATCCAGACAATAGACCACGGCCGTTTCCTCAAAACCAGTCGCCAGTAAAATCACGATTCGATTGTTTGGTACCAAATGGTTCGCTGGCATTTACAAGCCCTCGTTTACTTTCATTCCGTAAAAGGATCAGATTGGGAGATTAAGTGATTTTTCAATCTCCTAATCTCCCAATCTCAATACCAGAAGTAAGCCCTGGTGATGGCTAAAAAGATGGCTCCCCCATACCTCCCCCAAACTGGCTATCCTCTAAATGGCACAAAAATTGCGGCCAGATGTGCCTGCCACATCTGGTTAAGGAAGAGTATAAAACCATTTCCCATTTCTGATTTGCCACGCTTCGGCCACCTCCTGCGCCAAAAGGAAAAAACCTGCGCTAACCTGTGCTTTGGCAGTGGCTCCCATCGTCGTTATAGTAGTAGCCCTGACCAGGAGGACAATATGAGCGATTTGCTGCCGTTCAGTAAAGAGCAGTTACAAACCAACGTACACGCTGCGCTGCGCGCCTGGCACAGCACCGGCGGAACCCAGGCCGATTTGCTGGCTGATTTGTTGTTGGTGCAGGAGAGGCAAACGGCCGTTGCCCAGGATGGCAGCCCGGCGTCACGGCGTCTGGCCACCAACCAGGTGCTTTTGGAGGCCATTGACGAACTGGAAACCCAAGATCAGACGGCTGCCCGCGTCTTGCGCGCCCGGTTCATTGACGACAATACGTTGATGGCGGTGGCCAATAAACTCAACGTCAGCGAACACAGCGTCAGCCGTTTGCAGCGTGTGGCCATTGAGCAATTGGCGAGCATTCTCTACGGCCGTGAACAAACCCACCGCCAGGAACGGGCACAGCAGCTACAGGCGCAACTGCCACCTGCCACCTACACCCGGCTGTTTGGTCTGGAAGAGGCGCAGACGATATTGGAAACATTGCTCCTCCGTGCCGAAACCCCCTGGGTCATTGCCCTGGTGGGCATTGGCGGTATTGGCAAAACCACGCTGGCTGACGCTGTTGCCCGCCAGGCGCTTGGCCGGTTTGCCTTTGCCCAGGTTGTCTGGGCGCGCTCAGAACCGTCCACCATGAGCGGGCAGGCGCGTTCGCCGCAGGTCTTATATGAAGACCTGATCACCACCATCGCCGGTCGTTTGTGGCCGGAAGCGACGGAGGCCAGCTCGTTTACCCAACGGCTGTCACAGGTGCGGCAGGCATTGAAGGCACGGCCGTGTCTGGTCATCATTGACAACCTGGAAAACGAAACCGACACGGCCTACCTGCTGGCCCATCTGCACGACCTGGCCGACCCCAGTAAATTCCTGCTGACCACGCGCACTCGGCCTACAGAGCAAACGGCCGTGTTCAGCTTCAATGTAGATGAACTATCGCCGGCCGATGCCGCCGCCTTGCTGCACCATCACGCCCGTGACGTGGGCATCCAGGTGATGGAAACAGCCACCGCCGCCGACATGGCCCAAATTTACCAGGTCGTCGGCGGCAACCCGTTGGCACTTAAACTGGTGGTCAGCCTGCTGGACTTGCTGCCCCTTTCCCAGATATTGACCACGCTCAGCCACAGCCCGGTGGGGGCGGTGGAAGAGATGTACAAACACATCTACTGGCAGACCTGGAACCTGCTCAGCCCATCGGCGCGCCAGTTGTTACAGGCCATGCCCCTGGTGGCCGAATCGGGTGGGCTGCCACAATATCTGCACACGCTCAGCGGCCTGCCGGAGGCGGAACTGTGGCCGGCGCTGCAAGAGCTACGCCACCGCTCCTTGCTGGAAGTGCGCGGCACGCTGCAAGAGAAACGGTACGGTATTCATCGCCTGACGGAAACATTTTTGCAGACAGAGATTATTCACTGGCCTATAGAGGAGATTGAGAGATTGGGAGATTGAGAGACTCAGTCTCCCAATCTCTCAATCTCCCCCTATCGTTCCATGCCCACGCCCCAATTCCTGCAAAGTCTTCAGACCGGTCTGCGCTACTGGCAGGCGCAAACGGAGGATAACTCCGACGAGGCGATTCGCCGGTTAGACGCCGAACGCCAAAACATCTACCGGTTGGTGCAATATGGGCAGCGCGTGCCGGAGCTTTGGCCGGACACGGCCGTACTCGCCCTCAACACCTTCTACCTGGTGGAACGCCGGGGATACTGGCCGGAATGGATACCCGTTCTGGAACAGGCGGCCAATGAATGGGCGCAGGATGATGTGCGCCTGAAAATACAACTTCTCCACCGGTTAGGTTATTTGTATCAGGCTGCGCGTCAACTGCCGCAGGCTGTGGCCGTTCACGTGCAGGCCGAGCAAATGGCTCAGATATTTGGCGATGCCCACCTGCTGAGCCAAAGCCGCTTCTACCTGTGCGCCGACCACCGCCATTTGCGCCAATATGACAGTGCCGAAGCATATGGGCTGCAGGCGCTGGCCGGTTTTGAGCAGCAGCAAGCAAGAGACAAGTGGTATGCCGGTATCTGGAATGAGTTGGGACTGATTGCTTACCATCGTGGTGACCTGACATTGGCCCGGCAGCGATTGGAAACGGCCGTCGCCCACTATCGCCAGCTTGGCCGCACCACAGACCTCTTACGGACGCTCAACAACCTGATAGGCGTAGCCCGCGCTGAAAAGCGTTATGACCTGGCACTGGATTATTATGAGGGGGCCGCTCCCTATTTTGAGGTAGTCAGCAGTGAATTTGATCGCATTATGTTTGAAGTAGCTCTGGGTGGGACGATGTTCGAGTTAGGACGCTACCCGGAGGCGGAAGCCGCCTTCCGCCGCGCTAATACGCCTTATCTACAGCGTTCCCCTCACATTCATCAACGCGCCCTGGTGTGGCAATGCCTGGGTAATGCTTTGCTGAAACAAGACCAACTGGCGGAAAGTGGGGTCTGTTTGCAGGAAAGCGCACGTCTGTGGGCCGTTGCCAGCGATGATTTGATGTTAGCCAACACGTTGGGTACGTTGGGAGAATTGTATGGGGCGAAGGGAGAAGGGGAAACGGCCGTGTCCTATCTCGACCAGGCCATTGGCTATTTGGAAAAATATCCTGACGATGCGATGGCTGTCCGCCTGCGCGCCGAATTTACAGCACTGAAGCAAGAGCAGCGCCGAACATGAAACAGCCGCCAGCCGTTTTCGCAGATCACAACAATTGACAAAGTTTTACGGCTCACGGTTCACGGCTAAAAGCAGCACTTCTGGGGCGTAGGCGATGGTGGCCTCAAAGCGGGCGTTGATTTCCAGCACCACCGGGCAGCCATCGGCGCGGCGGCGAATGTCCATGTGCAGCGGGCCGGTAAGGCCCAGCGCGCGGGCAGCAGCCACGGCCGTAGCTGCCACATCAGGCGCCGTTACTTGCCGCACGTCGGCGGCACGGCCGTTAGCCCTTTCACACCGGTCAGTTTTTCCCATAACCGCGACAACGGTGGCCGTCTTGTCCAGAAACAGACTGACCGCATATTGTGCGCCGGGCACAAACTCTTGCACCATATAGCTGTCGTCGTGGGCAGCCAGAGCCGGGAAATCGGCGGGCGTCTCATACACCGTCACTCCCTGATCGCACCGGCGGCTCCGGCTAAAGCGAGGTCTGCTCAGGCAAGGCCAGCCCACCCGGCGCCTCACATCGGCTGCCGTGGTCAGCGCCGACGGCCGGGCAAACCGGGGCACGGGCAGGTTGGCGGCCGCCAGGGTTTGGGCGGTGGCATATTGATCGTGGACAGCAGACACGGCCGTGACGGAGGCAATGAGCGCCGGGCAGGGCAGAACGTCTTGGGCCGCGGCCACCTTCAGCAGTTCTTCGGGCATCGTAGGGATGAGCAGGTCGGCGGTGACAGCCGTGTTCGCCAGCCACGCCACATACGCCGGGTCACAGGTGGCCGGCGCCTGATGAAAGGCCGCCAGCCCCGGCAGACACACCGGCTGCCTGTCCACTCCGATGACCTCATACCCATGCTGCCCCAACAATTGACTCACATGGCGGCCGGCCGGGCCGCCCACGCCAGTTACCAACACTTTCATCGCATTCCTCCATCATCAATCGGGCATCCTTGCCCGATGCCATATGTCGAGCATGTAATAAATTAAGAAAGAGAGGGGGGCAAAAAATACAGATCTTTGGGGGCATGTCGTTAAGTGGGGCTGCAAGTCGTTCTGTTTATCCTCCATCTGTCCTTGCCTAAAATTTGCCTTTATAATAGGCGCTTGACGATAATCTGTGTGCTGCTGAACAAACGGCCGTCTACTCACATAGCCCCCCTCTCCACTTCAGATAAAAGATCGCCTGTCGCAGTTTCCCAGTTTCACACCAGAAGGTTTATAAAGAAAGCCGGCAAAACTTGGGTTTAGAAACTTCGTTTAGCAACAGCTCGATATGAAAGAAATGTCTGACTGGGATTTAATTCAAGCCTGCCAGCAGGGTGATGAACAGGCCTGGAACCATGTGGTGACCAGGTATAGACGCCTGGTCTTTTCTATCGCCCTAAACTATGGCCTCGGCGCCGATGATGCCGCCGAAATCATGCAAATCACCTTCATCATGCTCCTCGATGGCCTGGTAAATTTACATAAAGATAGCCATTTAGGTGGCTGGCTGGCTACAGTCGCCCGGCGCAACACCTGGCACCTGCTCAACCGTCGCCGCCGCGAAAATCTGGAAGACGAACCGTTAAGCGAAATAGTCTTGGTAGATGAAAGCAGTGAGTACCAGCAAGAACAATGGGAATTAATCAACTGGCTGGATGATGGTCTGACTCAATTAGACCGTACCTGCCGTGAACTGCTCCTGGCTCTTTATTTTGACCCGCAGCAGCCAGCCTACAGCGAAGTGGCTGACCGGATGGGATTGGCGGTGGGCAGCATTGGCCCCATGCGCGCCCGCTGCCTGCTGCGCCTGCGGCAGATTATGGGTGAACGATAGGTGAACCTCAGCCGCCATTGTATTTTTTATCTCCTTGCTCACCATACCTGTAGTAAACCTGCGGCCAAGAAGGAGCTTTGCATACATGAAGAAGAATGAAAAACCAGAATTTGCTCAATTAATGGATTGGTTGGAAGGGCATCTGCCGCCCGACGAGGCGCAGATGGTGGCCGCACAGGTGGCGGCAGCGGACGCAGACATACAGGCTGACGTGGCCTGGCTGCGCGCCTTCTATCGGGCCAGACAGCTGATTATCGTGCAGGAACCACCAACGGCCGTCACCGACCAATTAGAACAACGTTTTGCCGTTTTTGCCCGGTCGCGCCGCCCTTCAACCTGGCGTTCGCTGATCGCCGCTCTCACGTTTGATAGCCGTACCCAATTAGCGGTGGGGGTGCGCACGGCCGTAGCTCCCACCGACCAGCGCCAACTCATCTATACGGCCGAAGCCGCCACCATCGTTTGCACCCTGCAACAACGCCAGGACAAACAGTTTGATCTACTCGGCCAGTTCTTGCCCACCGATGCCAGCGATATTGATCTGATTCACGTGCTGCTTTTCCAGGGCAATACCGAATTTGACCATACACTGACAGACGACCTGGGTGAATTCACATTAACCGCCCTACCCATCGGTTTATATGATATGCTATTACGCAGTGACCAATGGGAAATAACCATATCCCCTCTTGACTTATCGGTATGAATGACAACTGCCAGGAAATCGGGATTGATGCGGTACTGATAGAGCAATTGCTGGCGCTGCCCACGCAAACTCAGCAGTTAGCCTTCCTGCGAGAATCCGATTTATGGTACGAAACCACCTGGTTCTGTCTACTGGATGAAGCCGCCAACCTGGTGCGCAGCAATCCAGGGCAGGCGCGCCGGTTGGCACTCCTCTGCACGGCCGTAGCCGGGCAACCGGGCCTGGCGGACATTGCCCCCCGCGCCGCCTACATTCAGGCCCAAACCCACGCCCTGGCTGGCGAATTTGATCAGGCGCTGGAACTGATCAGAGCCGCCCGCACCGGCTACGAAGCCTTAGGCCAACCCGTCCCGGCGCTGCGCACCACCGCCGGCCTCATGCACGTCCTGGGGGAATCCGGCCGTTACCAGGAAGCATTGGCCGCCGGGCAACAGGCGCTGGCCGAAATAAAGGCAATGGACCAACCCGAACTGACCCCCCTGGCTGCTCTCATCCAGCAAAATATGGGCATGTGTTACAGCCTGACCGGGCGATACGCCGAGGCGCTGGCCGTGTATGACGCCGCTGAAAACACCTACCTCAGCCAGGGCATGACGGCCCAGGCCAGCGACATCAGCAACAATCGCGGCGTGCTGCTGTGGGAAATGGGCCGGGGCAGCGAAGCCCTGGCCGCTTTGGAAAACGCCCTGGACATTCGCACCGCCGCCGGTCTAACCATGTTGCAAGCACAAAGTCTGGGCAACATCGGCAGCGCCCAACTACTGTTGGGTCGTTACAGCCAAAGCCTGGCCGCTTTTGAGCAGGCCCGCCGCCTGTTCACTTCGCTGGATGTACTGGTAGACCAGCACGTGTTATTGTTGGACACCGCCACTGCCTACCTGACGCTCAACCTCTACCCCGAAGCTCAGGCCGCTTTTGAGGAAGCGGCCCAACTGCTGGAAGCGGCCGGCGCCGTGCATCAGCGGACGCGCGCCTTGTGGGGGCTGGGGGCCACGCTGTTGGCACAGAAGCAGTTGGATGAGGCGGAACAGGTGTTGGCGGAAGCCGTTGCCCTGCTGCAAGCCACGTCAGACGCACCCACCCCGCTCTTAGCCACCATCCTGTTGGAGCAGGCAGCGGTGCAGGCGGCGCGTGGTCAGCGGGACACGGCCGTGTCCACCGCCAGCCACGCCCTCACCCTTGTCACCGGCCAGGATTGGCTCGTCCCGGCCATTTACGCGCACCTGCAACTGGCCGACCTGACCCAGGATAATCTGGCCCAGGCGGAAACGCACCTGTTGGCCGCCCACCATCTGGCGCGGCCGCTCAACCTGCCACCCTTGCGCTACCGGCTGCAACAGCGGCACGGCCGTTTGTGTCGTCTGCAAGGTCGCCACGAAGAAGCCCGGACGCTGCTAGAGGCGGCCATTACCGAAATAGAGCGGCTGCGTGGTACCCTGGCCCAGGAAACCATGCGCACCTCTTTCCTGCATGACAAAGTGGCTGCCTATAACGACCTGATGCAGTTGTATCTGGCCGAAGCAGACATGGCCCGCGCCTTCACCGTCGCCGAGCAGGCCAAATCACGCGCACTGCTGGATTTGATCAGCGGCGTAATCACGGCCGATACCCCCGGCCAGGCAGAAACGCCGGAAGCAGCCCAACTACAGGCATTACAGGCTGACCTGAATGCCATTTACAATGAAATGTTGGACGGCGGCCAGAGCCGGCCAGCCGACCAGCAGCAAACCATCCAGTCCCGCGCCGCCGAACTCGAAAACGCCATTAGCCAGCTCCGGCTGCGGCTGGCGGCTATCGGCGACGCCGCTGAATGGTGGGCCACGCCTCTCCCCCTGGAAACCGTGCAGGGCCATTTGCCTGAAGATACCACGCTGCTGGCCTACCATATAATAGAAGACGAAATCATCGCTTTTGTCATTAAACAGCAGTCAATACAGGTGGTACGGTCGGTGGGGCAGGCGTCAGCGGTGCAGGCGTTATGGCGGCGGTTGAGCGGCTTGCTGGATCGGCTGCGGGCAGCGGGCATGTTTAGCCGCGACAACATGGTAGCATTGGAGCTATCGGCGCGGCGAGTATTGGCGGCGCTGTACCAGGCGTTGGTGGCGCCGCTGGCGCAGGAATTGGACACGGCCGTAACCCACCACACCGCGCCTAAACTGACCATCATCCCCCACGGCTGTTTACACCAGATACCTTTCCAGGCATTATTTGATGGGCAGAATTATCTCATTGACCGCTTTGAGATTGCCTACGCGCCCAGCGCCGCCATCGCCTGGCATTGCCAGCAACGTCCGGCGATGGCCGCGGCTACGGCCGCACACAAAGCATTGGTCGTTGGCGTGTCTGACCCATCCATTCCCGCCGTCACCGCTGAAATTGAGAGCGTGGCCGCTCACCTGCCGCAGGCGCAAACCCTGGTAGACGAGCAAGCTACCCTGGCCGCGCTGCGGGCGGCAGCGGCCGACTGCGATATGCTGCATCTGGCCTGTCATGGCTTGTTCCGGGCGGATAACCCCATGTTTTCCGCTTTGAAACTGCACGATGGCTGGCTGACGGCGGGCGACGCCATGCACCTGCGGCTGCGCCAGGCGTTGGTTACGTTGAGCGCCTGCGAGACGGGGCGCAGCCAGGTGATGGGCGGCGACGAAATGCTGGGGCTGCTGCGCGCCTTTCTGGGCAGCGGCGCGGCCACCGTCGTCGTCACCTTGTGGCTGGCGCAGGATGAGACCACGGCCCGCTTGATGGCTGACTGGTATGCACGATTACGCGCTGAAGGGGTGAGTCCGGTTACTGCGCTGCGAGAGTCCCAACTGGCTCTTAAAGCAGAATACCCCCATCCCTACTTTTGGGCGCCGTTTGTGGCCGTTGGCCGGAGGTGAAAGGAGTAATTGAGTAATTGGGTAATTACCCAATTACTCAATTACCAAATTACTGAAACTGGCACTACGAGTGGTTTGGGGACATGTTGGAGGGACAAATGAAAATAGGACGAAAGGGTTTTGTGTTTGCGTTTGGTCTGGTTGTGTGTTGTTTGGGTGTGCTGTTCACGGCCGTACACCACCCACCGCTCCATGCTGATGACGACGTTGAGTTTATAAGCAATCAAATCATTGTTCGGGTTGACCTGGACAATGGCGGGACGATTGAAGCCATCAACGACGCCTACGGTACCGCCACGCTGGAGGTGCTGCTGGGCAGCGCTGAGATTTACCTGTTGCAATTAGCGCCTGGCCAGCGGGTGCGCAATATGGTACAGGCCATGCGCCAGGATCCGCGCATCGAATATGCCGTACCCAACTATGTGAGTGGCATCCCGGAGGGCGACCCCAGCGGGACGTGGGCCTGGGGCGGGCATGATCCGGCGCCATATTTGAACCAATATGCCATCGAACTGCTCAATTTAGGACAGGCGCACGCCGTGAGCCAGGGCGAAGGGGTCATTGTGGCCGTGCTGGACACCGGCGTCCAGCTTGACCATCCGCGCCTGGCGGCGGCGTTCACGGCCGTGCGTTACGACTTTATTGGCGACGATGCCGACCCCAGCGACGAGGCCAACGGTCTGGATGATGACGGGGACGGCCTGATAGATGAAGGATATGGGCACGGCACACACGTGGCCGGTATCATCAACCTGGTGGCCCCGGCGGCCCAGATCATGCCGGTGCGGGTGCTGGATTCCGACGGCCGGGGTAATGACTTCCTCCTGGCCCAGGCCATCCAGTTTGCCGTGCAAAACGGCGCTCAGGTGATTAACCTCAGTCTGGGCACACCCGAAGAGTCGGAATTGCTAGAAGACGTGATTGAAGATGCCACCGATGCCGGTATAGTGGTGATTGCCGCCGCTGGCAACATGGGCAGCACCAGCGAACAATACCCCGCAGCCGACGACAATGTGCTGGGCGTCACCTCCGTCGGCCCGGCGGCCGTCTTGTCTCCCTTTGCCAACTATGGTGCATGGGTAGATGTGGCCGCCCCCGGCCAAAGCATTACCAGTACTTTCCCCGTAGATGGTTACGCTCAGTGGAGCGGCACCTCGATGGCCGCCGCTTTTATCAGTGGGCAAGCCGCCCTCATTCGCAGCCAGCAGCCAGCTTTATCGGCGGCCGGGTTGTCGGCCATCATTCGGGGCACGGCGCAGCCGTTGGACGGCGCGAATCCCCAATACAATGGATTATTGGGGGCCGGGCTGGCGGATATAGGCCACAGCCTGGGCCAGGGCACAGCGTCTCTGGCGGCCGTCACCTGTGGGCAAGTCTTAACGGCGAGTATTGTGTTGATCAACGCTCTCACCGACTGCCCTGGCGACGGGCTGATCATCGGCGCGGCGGGCATTACGGTGGATTTGAACGGCCGTACCCTGGATGGCATTGGTCTGGGCAGCGGCATCCGCAATGATGGTTTTGCCGATGTCATCATCACCAATGGCACAGTGCAGGAGTTTGATTATGGTGTGTCATTAAACGGGGCAAGCCGCAACACCGTCACGGGCCTGACCTGGCAGCTAAATCAGGAGGCGGCCGTTCATCTGGTAAATGCCCATGCCAATACGATTCAGGGAAACACGGCCGTCAACAATTCTGCTGGCATCATTCTGCAAAACGCCGGATACAATGAAGTGGTGGGCAATCTGGTCACACAGAGCAACAACACGGCCGTGCGCCTGGAAGCGGCCAGCCATAACAACCTTTTCCACAACACCCTCACCGGCAGCGCCGACACGGCCATTGTGTTGATGGCTGCTTCCAACCAAAACCGGCTGGAAGGCAACGTGGTCACAGAAGGCGGCGACGCCGGCATCTTCATCGCCGAATCAGACGGCAATGTGCTGCTCGCCAATACCGTCCAGCAGATGGGTGACAGCGGCATTGTTTTAGAAAACGCGCACCACAATGTTCTGCAAGGTAACGATTTACGCTACAATGCCGGGGGGATTGAGTTGAGCAGCAGCAGCGGCAACCAGATTGAGGCCAACAACGTAAGCCATACAACCGGGTTTGGCATTGAACTGGGCGACCACGCTCTGGGTAATACACTTCTGCTGAATGTCGCCAGCTACAACAGCGCCGCCGGTATCTACGTTGGCGCGGAATGGCTGCCCGATCAGAGTGTACCGGGTAATGTGTTGGCGCAGAACACGGCCGTTGGCAACCAGAGTCATGGTATTGCCGTCACCAAGGCCGGGCATACGCTCATCGCCAATGTGGCCACTGACAATCAGGATTGGGGCATTTATGCCGCCCCCGGCAACAGCGGCAGCGCCAACATTGCTGCCGGCAACGTGACGCCAGAGCAATGTTACAACATCACCTGTACGGCCGTGCCGCTGCCTACGCCTGCGCCCTCTCCCACCGCCACGCCATCGCCTGTGCCGTCACCCACTCCCGAACCATCGGCCACGCCGGAACCACCGCCGCCATCGCCCACACCGGAACCACCGCCGCCAACCCCCGTTGACTGTGGCCCCGCCGTGACGCTGATTGCCAACGCCGACGCCTGGATCGAGCAAAACAGCCCCCACAACAACAAGGGCAGCGATTCCATTTTGAAAGTGAAGGCGCAGAAGTCGAATGACAATTTCCGGGCGTTGCTGCGTTTCTCGCTGCCGACGCCACCATCAGGTTGTGTGGTGGACACGGCCGTGCTGCGATTGTATGCACCTTCCTGGAAAAACGGCCGTACCCTGCAAGCCCTGCGCCTCACCGCCAGTTGGAGCGAAATGGGCGTCACCTGGCACAACCAACCGGCCACGGCCGGCGCGGCCGCCACCACCACCTCCGGCAGCGGCTACCGCCAGTGGGATGTAACCGCACAGATAGAAGACATGTTCGCCAACGGCAACTATGGCTTTTTAATCCGTGATGCCACCGAGGGCGGCAGCGGCGCGGAGCAGCAGTTCCACAGCCGCGAAAAAGGCGAAACGCCGCCGCTGCTTGTCATTACTTTTGCCCCCGATCAGTAGACACGTGATGCGTGATGCGTGACCAGAAAGGCCTCACGCATCACGCCCCGTTAACCCCTCAATTCCTGAAGTGCCTGTATTTTTTGCTCACAACCAGACCACTACTGTCATATAGAAAGTTTGGTGCCCTGGCGTACTGTCTGGTGTGTAAATCTATCAGGCGGCTGTAAGAGATGATCCCCACCGGCTTGCGCCTGATGTTTTGCGTAATTGGTATAGGTGAAAATTTGTGTTGTGCTGGTAACCTGAAAGGAACTCTATGGATGATAGTTGGCGCTTCCGCGATAAGGTCATAAACAGCTTGATTGAGCATCGTTGGCTGCTGTTATTACTTCTAACAGCTTCCGCCTTCCTGTTTGAGCTATGGGAGAACCTGGTTGAGCAAGAGCCAGTAGACATCCATGTGGTGCGCGAAATGCTGTTTTACGGCGTTCTCTTTCCGGCGGCAGCTTTTTTGCTGCTGAATGGGCTGTTAAAAGCGCAGGAGGAGCGGAACAGCATTGCTTCCCAACAGGAACGTTCCCGGCAGCTTAAAGAGAAATTGAGCCAGGCAAAAGATGTGGCTGCCGTCTACCAGACCATTGTTACTTTTCCCGAATCCTTTGCGCCCGTTTTGGGCGCTGTTCTTTTTTTGCCGGCAGCCGGCAAAGCCGCCCTGGAACGAGTGGTCGAACGCTGGCCGATGCACCCCGAACGGCCGTTTCCCCTACCAATCACTATCCCCTATGATTTTTGCGGCGCAACCTTGCATCAGCCCAATCGTGGCCTGCATCCCTTTGTGTCGCCCCATCCGGCGGAAGAGGCCGGGCTGCATGGGTACTGCCTGCCATTGTTCCGAGGCGAGGTAGTGGTGGGCCTGCTCCATCTCTACCTGCCCGCCAGCAAAAATCTGACTGCCGACCAGATCAGCATTTTAAACCAGACAGCGGCGGCCATGGTGCTGGCATTGGGCACGGCCGTGGCCCCCAATGTTGAGGTTATCCAGGCGGCTGCCGCCAGCGACGAACGCAAACGGATCGCCCGCCATCTGCACGATACCATAGGCCAATCGCTGGCTTATTTGCAGCTTAAACTGACGGAATTATCTGCGGATGAGGTGGTGGCAGACCTGGCCTCATTTCACCAGGATTTGGAGCGGATGCGCGATATTTCCAACGAGGTGTATGAACAGGTACGCCAATCGGTGTTGATGATGCAGACCGATAACAACATCAACCTGAACGAAGCCTTGATAAACCAGGCCAAAAGCACGGCCAAACAGGCCGAATTGGGGCTAAACTATGTCCTGGAAGGCCAGCCGCAGACATTACCGCCTTTGGTCCAACGCAAAATTCTGTTTATTTTTCGGGAGGCGCTCAATAATGTGCAGCGACATGCCCAGGCAACGGCCGTACAGCTCACCATCATCTGGGACGCCGACGCCGTGACGGTGGAGTTGAGTGATAACGGGGTTGGTTTCAATTCCCAAAACGGCGCCGCGCACGGCCATTTTGGCCTGCTCATCATGGCCCAACGCGCCGAAGAGATAAACGCCCACCTGTCTGTCACGGCCGTGCCCGGTCAGGGTACAAAAGTCAGTTTGTGGTACCCTTACGCCGTCACCCATGAACTGACCGCCGCCAGGGCAAACGGTCTCAATGGCTACGAAAGGATCATTCCAGAATAACCAATTTTGCCCACACTTCGTAAGCCGATTTGCAAGCATTTTGCGTAAGCCTGACGTTACTCGCTTTTATATTCGTAACCGTCCAAACCTGGCAGTTTTTTTCTTGCTCAAGTTGAATACTATTCGGGCTAAAAAAACCTGTCAGGTTTCTTAAGGATTCATGTACCCTTATCAATTTGAAGAGGCGAAAACGTTAATCAATGTCCAACTTACGTGTCCTGATAGTTGATGATCAAGTCCTCTTTCACGAAGGGCTGGCCCGGTTGCTAGACAGCCAGCCTGATCTGACCGTTGTCGGCGGCGCGTACTCTGTTCAGGATGCCATTGAAAAAGCCTGCCTGCTCCAGCCAGACGTTATTTTGATGGATTTTTCGCTGCCGGATGGTACCGGGTTGGATGCTACTCAGGTGATATTGAAGGAACGGCCGTCCACCCACATCGTCTTTCTCACCGTCCACGAAGAAGACGACCGTCTCTTTGAGGCTATTCGCTACGGCGCCAGAGGGTATTTACTCAAGAACATCCCCATCCAACAACTGGTCGCCTATCTACGCGGTCTGGAACGGGGCGAAGCCGCTATCTCCCCCCAACTAACCGCCCAACTTCTGAAAGAATTTTCGCGCATCCCCACCCGCCCGGAATCCTCGCCTGAACTGGTGACCCGTCTGACATCGCGCCAGCGCCAGATATTGCGTGAACTGCGCCAGGGCGCCAGCAACAGCCAGATTGCTGAATGTCTGTTTCTTAGCGAACAGACCGTCAAAAACCACATCAGCCGCATCCTCGACCAACTCAATCTCCGTAACCGGCACGAAGCAGCCGAATTCGCCCGCCGTTACAACATATAGATTTGCTCTAGTTCGCGCCAGCTTACCAGTTGGCCATCCCCCATTTGCAGTGAACGGTCGCCGCCGTACACCACGTAGGCCGTCGCTGTTTTCCCCGCCAGGTTTTGCCAATAGCGGATGTTGCGAAAGTAACTGTCTGTTACCGTCTTGCCCGCTTTGATCTCCACCAGTTTAATGCCCGCATCGCCATTAGCTAACAAACAATCAATCTCGTTTCCACGACTGTCTTGCCAGAAATATGGGTAGGCGTGTTCGCCCCGGTTGTATGCCTGTTTGATGAATTCGCCGACAACCAGATTTTTAAATAGCGCCCCCTTCAGGTAATGTGTTTGTAGTTGAGAAACATCGCGTATGCCCAACAGGGAACAGACCAGCCCCACATCATAAAAGTATAGTTTGGGCGACTTAATCAACCGCTTGTTGAAATTTTGGTGATAAGGACGCAGTTGGTAAACCACATAAGAGGCTTCTAAAACAGAAAGCCAGGCTTTGGCTGTATTGGGACTTATACCTGCATCATTGGCCAGGCTGGCAAGGTTGAGAAGCTGCCCCACACGCCCGGCGCACAACTGCGTAAACTGGACAAAAGCGTTAAGGTCGGTGATGTTTTTAAGCAGCCGCACATCTCGCTCCACATAGGTTTGCAGGTAAGCCGGGAAAAAATCGGTAGGTGGAATTTGGCGATCATAAATGGGAGGATATTGACCGTTGAACATAGCAGATTCGGGGTGGTCATACGAGTAGCCGGCCTGTTTCAATTCCATTAAAGAGAAGGGCAGCAGGGTCAACACGGCAGCCCGTCCGGCCAACGATTGGCTAATCTGTTCCAGTAGCAAAAAATTGGCAGAACCGGTGAGGATGTACGGCCGTCGCTCTTCCGTATCTACCACCGTTTGAATGTAAGAAAAAAGTTCCGGCGTCCGTTGCACTTCATCCAGCACTGCCCCTTGGGGAAAGTTCGCCAGAAAGCCACGCGGGTCCTGCAGGGCAAACTGGCGGATGTCTGGCTCCTCCAGAGAAACATAAGGCAGGTCGGTGAACACAGCCCGAACCAGCGTAGTTTTGCCAGATTGGCGTGGGCCAGTTACAGTAATAACCGGAAATTTTGGGATCAGATCAAGCAATTTTGCCGTCAACGTGCGGGCAATCATAGGCATCAATATACGTCTTTTTGCACAAATATGCAACCTGATTGCATATTTGTGCAAAAATCCCTTCTTGTAGTACCTGAGTACCAAAAAGTACCGGTTTAACCAGTCCAAATGGGTACAAAAACCGGTACCCGGTACGGGGCTACGGCCGTAGCCAACCCCCCTCTCCCTCCATTACCCTAATCCATATTGGCTAACCAGGCTAACCGCGCCTGATGTTGCCTGTTTGGGTGGCAAGGCGTTGGTTCAGCCAACTGTGATCAAAAAACGTGTGTACTTTGCTGGTGGTCATCAATGTGCTGTTGGGAGATGTGGTGGAAAACCTGCTCTCCCATCTCCCCACGATACAGGTTCGGCGCATGAAACATACCAATTTTGCCGGTTTATTACAGGGCATGGAACAACTGCAACCCGATGTCCTGGTGCTGGAAACGAGTGTCATTGGCGACAGCCTCCAGGCATTGCTCGGCCAGTTGCTCCCCAACGGCCGTGTCCGCGTCATCCTGGTCAACTCCCAAGAAAACCTGGTCCACGTCTACGACAAATTCACCGTCTCCCTCACCCAGGCCACCGATTTAGCCGCCCTGATCGAAAATTTTTCGCCCACACCTACCACCGAAACATCCGTCAAAAACGAAGGGGTTTGTCTCCGCGACATACCCATTAATGGAATGATCAATCGTTAAAAGTCCTTGCTGTCTCAGGTTCACGGAACCGTAAAGAATTGGAGGTAATTGAAATGAAAAGTATTCGTTTTTTCCACAGTAAAACCGGGCGATTGCTCATCGGGGTATTGGTAATCCTGCTCCTGTTAGCCATCTCCCAAACCTCTGGCGTCAACGCCGCCACCTTTGCCATCAGCAACCAGGCAGATGTGGCCGACGCCAACCCCGGCAACGGCGTTTGCCAGACCAGCGTCGGCACCTGCTCCTTGCGGGCGGCCATACAGGAGGCCAACGCCACCACCAGCGCCGACACGCTGCATCTGCCGGCCGGGATTTACCCCATCAACATCCCGCCGGGCAGCGGCGACGATGTTCTCAGCGGCGAACTGGACATCACCGCCACTCTGACCATTATCGGCGATGGGCCAGATGTAACCATCATTGACGCCAACGGGCTGGATCGTATTCTGGAAATCCACGAAACGGCCGGGAACGTCACCATCTCCAACCTGACCATCCGCAACGGCAGCAGCGCCGCCGATGGCGGCGGCATTTTTATTACCTCGCCAGGTACGGTGCGGCTGGACAATGTGGTCATTACCAACAACCACACGGTTATGGAAGGGGGTGGGGTGTATGCCACCAACGGCCGTCTCATCATCACCAACAGCACCATCAGCGGCAACAGTGCCCGCAGCGGCGGCGGTCTCTACAACGCCGGTGAACTCAGCCCCCTGAACATCCCCAGCCGCGTGGAAATCCGCGACAGCGTTATTAGCGGTAACAGCGCCGACAGCGGCGGCGGCGTCTACAACACCCACGAAGGCACCCTTATCCTCACCGATGTCACCGTCTCCGGCAACAGTTCCGGGGATTACGGCGGTGGCGTGGCCAACGATGGCAAGACCAGCATGACCATCACCCGCGGCGTATTCACCAACAATCAGGCAGTTAGCAATGGGGGCGGCGTTTATAGTCATTCGGAACGGCCGTTAAACATCATCGCCTCCACCTTCACCCACAACATGGCCGGTGACGGCGATGGCGGCGAAGGCGGCGGCCTCTACACCGATGGCAGCGGCTCCGTCACCATCACCGGCTCCACCTTCTCCTACAACGAAGCCACCGGCGAAGGCGGCGGTATCACCTTCGCCTCCTTCGGCTTCGTCACCATCAGCGACAGCACCGTCAGCTATAACCGGGCCGAAACGGGCGGCGGCATCAACCACGATGGCTCGCACATCGTCCTGTCGCGCCTGAACATCCACCACAACCACGCCACCCACGATGGTGGTGGCCTCATCAACCAGGGCGGCGGCACGTTCACCCTGGAGGATAGTAACATCTACGGCAACCAGGCTGAAAACGGCGGTGGCATGTCCAACGACGCCGACGGCACCATCTACGTCCAACGCAGCACCTTCTGGGACAACCGGGCCATCGTGGGCACATCGGACGACACCGGCCTGGGCGGCGGTATCTACAGCCTGGGCGACGCCGGCGCCGTTTACGAAAACGTCACCATCTCCGGCAACGTGGCCCAGATACGCGGCGGCGCTCTTTACATTGACGCCGACGCCGACGTCCACGTCATCAACAGCACCCTGGCCTACAACACCGCGCCCACCGGCAGCGGTGTGGCCGATGAAGGCACCAATTTCAACATACGTTATCCCAGCACCTCCGTCATCTTCCGCAACACCATTGTCGCCGGTAACGTGGGCGGCGAAGATTGTAACTTCCCCCTCGGCTCAGGCGGCGGCAATATGGACGGCGGTACTTCCTGCGGTTTTATTGGCCCGCGTGACCGGCACAACGCCAATCCAAAACTGGACGCGGTGGCCTTTAACGGCGGCTTTGCCCTGACGATGGCCTTGCAGCCGGACAGCTTTGCCATTGATGGCGGCGTTGGCGGCTGCCCGATGACCGATGCACGCGGCGTCACCCGGCCCCAAAACGACAAATGCGACATCGGCGCTTACGAATACGAAGGCCCCTTCCCGCCCCCCGACACCAATCCCCCCGACACCTTCTTCATCGCCGGGCCGCTGGACGACACCGAAAACACCTCTCTCTTCCTCTTCACCGGCCTTGATGACGTCACCGCCCCCGAGGACCTGCTCTTCGAGTGCCGCCTGATGGAATTCGACCCCACCGAACCCCCTGAAATCCCCGATCCCACTCAGCCATTGCCGCCGGAGTTTAACTTTGTCTCGTGCAGCAGCCCCTGGGTGGTGCCCGTTATTGAAGATGGCATCTTCTCCTTCGAAGTCCGGGCCATTGACCGCGCCGGGAATACGGATGATACCCCAGCCCGCCATGACTTTGAGGTTGAAGTGGACGTAATTCCACCCGACACCTTCTTCCTGGAAACGCCGCCCAATCCCAGCGGCAGCAATGTTGTCTTCACCTACAGCGGCATAGATAATGCCACGCCCGAACGTTTCCTGGAATTTGAATGTCGCCTGGACAGCAACGATCCGTTAGCCTGGCTGGAATGTGGCAGCCTGGCCGTCTACTCTAACCTGACGCCAGGGCAACACACCTTCCAGGTACGGGCGGCCGATAGATGGGACAATATAGACCCCACCCCGGCCACCTACACCTGGACGGTAGGCACACCCAACAACTGTAACGAAGCCAACATCACCCTGCTTGCCGCAGCCGACAGCTACGTAGACGAGGCGCTGCCCCTGACCAACTTCGGCATTATGGTGAATTTGCTGGTGCGTTCCGAGACGCCCGGCCGCAATGCCCGCAGCCTGCTGCGTTTTGAACTGCCAAATGGTTTGCCAGCTTGCAACCTGGAACGGGCCACCTTGCGCCTCTTCGGCGACGGCGATCCCGGCCGTGACCTGGAAGCTGTGCCCATCACCGCTCCCTGGCTGCAAAGCCAGGTGACCTGGAACAACCAGCCTGGTACCGCCGGTACCCCGGCCGTCGTCACCTCCGGCGGCGGCTACCGTGAATGGAACGTCACCGATCATGTGACGGCGATGATCGGCGGCGCCCCCAATTACGGCTGGATCATCCGCGACGCCCATGAAGAAGAGACGGCCGGCGGTGGACAGAGTTACATCAGCCGTGAGTCCCTGGCCTTACCGGCCACGCCTCCCCAACTGGTGCTGCGCTTTGAGGACGCGGGGCTGCCGCCGCCGCCAACTCCGCCCGCCCCTGTACCGGCTTTTGTTTTCTGCGGCCAGACCATCTATGAAAGCACCCTGGTGCAAAACGACCTGCTCAACTGCTTCGGCGAAGGCTTGATCATTGGCGCCTCCAACATCATCCTGGACCTGAATGGCCACACCATCGCCAGCGGCCTGCCCATTGAGCCAGGTGAGGAAGATGGCCTGTTGGCCGGCATTCGCAACGTGGGCAACGACAACGTCATCATCCGCAACGGCACGGTCAGGAACTACGGCTATGGCGTGCGCCTCATGGCCGGGGCCACCAATAACGTGGTCGAGAACATGAATTTCATCGGCAATATCAACGCCGGGGTGGAACTGTTTGACGCGGACAACGGCCGTCACGGGAACACCGTGCGTAACAACCTCTTCCAGCACAACGGTTTCGGTCTGGTCATCACCAGCGGCTCCGAGAACAGCGTCATCGAGAACAACCAGTTCCTCGGCAACGGCAACCTGGCCATCTACCTGTATGATTCCAGCGGCCACCGCATCGAAGGTAACTTCATCAGCGGCCTCACCAGCAACCCGCTGCTGGACAGCGACGGTGGTATTGACCTGAATAGTTCCAGCGACAACTTCATCCTCAACAACACCCTGTCGGACACCGGCGACGCCGGTATCATTCTGCGCGAAGGCTCCCACCGCAACCTGGTGCAGGGCAACTCCAGCGCCCGCGCCAGCGACGCCGGCATCAGCCTGAACGATTCAGACGAGAATCAGGTGATAGGCAATACCTCGCATCTGTCCGGTGGTGCGGCCATCAGCCTGGGCAGCGCCCATCGCAACCTGATTAAAGACAACGATGTGCGTTTCAACCCCGGCGGCATTGAGATAGGTGGCTCTTCCAGCCACAACCGCATTGAGGGCAACAACGCCTCTTACTCCACCGCCGATGGCATCGTCGTCGAAGGCGGCGAAGACAATGAGATCGTCAACAACACGGTCAACAGCACCCAGGCCACCGGCATCGTCCTGGAAGCGGAAGAAGGCAGCAGCCTGATTGAGGGCAACACGACCAACGACAACAAGGACAGCGGCATTTCCGTCTATGGCGCCGGCCACGTCATCGCCAACAACGCTGCCTACAACAATATCGTCTGGGGTATTGAAGCCGATGCTGGCAACATTGACGGCGGCGGCAATACGGCCAGCGGCAACGGCATGGCAGCGCAATGTACCGGCGTGGTCTGTACGCCGGGCACGGCCGTGCCCCCCACCAGCGCCGATCTCACCCCACCGGACACCATCCTGCTGACGACCCCGCCCAACGGCAGCAGCACGATGGAAGCGGCCGTCTTCACCTTCACCGGCTCGGACAACATCTCGCCGCCCACCGCCCTGCGCTTCGAGTGCCGCATGGATGCGCCGCCTGACCCGGAACCAGAACCGCCGGAACCGGGCGAACCCATTGAGCCGCCAGACGTGGATAACTGGATCGAGTGCGAAAGCCCGGCCGTCTTCCAATACCTGACCGCCGGAGAACATACCTTTGAGGTGCGGGCCATTGATTTCAACGACAACATAGACCTGACCCCGGCCGTCTACACCTGGACGGTGGTGGCGGCGCCCCCCGGCGCGGACAGCACCCCACCCAACACCACCATCTTCGCCAAACCGGCCGACCCCACGCATCAGACGGCCGCCGTCTTCAGCTTCAGCGGCAGCGACAACAGCACCCCAGGGCCATACCTGACCTACCAATGTCAACTGGACAACGGCGGCTACGCCGCCTGCACCAGCCCCATCACCTACACCGGCCTGGGCCTGGGCGCGCACACCTTTAATGTGCGGGCCATTGACCTGCAAGGCAACGTAGACCCCACCCCGGCCAGCCATACCTGGACCATCGAGCCACCGCCGCCGGACAACGACCCGCCGCTGGTGACCATCACCTCTAAGCCAGACCTGATGACGGTAAACACCAGCGCCACCTTTGCCTTTGTGGCCGACGAAGAGGCCACCTTCGCCTGTTCGCTGGACGGTGAACCGTTTACTCCCTGCGACAGCCCCATCACCTACACCGGCCTCAGCGTCGGCCAGCACACCTTCACCGTGCAGGCCACCGACCTGGCGGGCAACGGCGGTGGTGATGATGATGAGTCGGAAGCCTCCTACACCTGGACGGTTACGCCGCCGCCGGTTCCCGGCACGGTTAGCTGCGGCCAGGTCGTCACTCAGAGCATCCTGCTTACCGACGACGTGATCGGTTGCCTGGAAGACGGCCTGATCATTGGCGCGGAAGGCATCACCATAGACCTGAACGGCTATACCTTGTCGGGCACGGGTCTGGGCGCCGGCATCCTCAACGACGGCTTCAACTATGTCACCGTGCGCAATGGCACGATTCATGGCTTTAGCTATGGCGTGTTACTCAACCCCGGTACCGCCTTCAACATCATCGAAGAGACCTTCATCTCCATCAACCTGGAGTCTGGTATTCTCTTGCAAGACGCCGACGACGGCCTGAACGGCAACATCATTCGCCACAATGAACTGGTGGGCAATGGCGCCGGTCTGGAACTGATTGACAGCGCCGGCAGCACCCTACTCGGCAACCTGGTAGCCGCCAACATGGACTTTGGCCTGCACATGCTCGCCTCTGACCACAATCACCTGGAGGACAACTTTATCGTCGGCTCCAGCGACGTGGCCGCCATCCTGGAAGGCTCCAGCTACAACACCCTGCTGAACAACACCATCGCCGATAATCCCGATGGTGGGCTGGAACTGGCAGATGACTCCAACTACAATCGCATTGAAGGCAACTACATCGCCGAAAGCGGCGACTCCGGTGTAATCGTCAGCCTTTCCGTGGGGAACGAAATCGTTGGCAATACCATCCGCGAGATGAACGACAACGCCATTGCCCTGGCGAATGCGCAGTATAACCTGGTGTATGGCAATGACATCCGCTTTAACGCGAGCGGTATTGAAATCTCTGGCTCCTCCAACAACCATATCGAAGCCAACAACGCCAGTTCTGGCGGATTGGGCATCGAAGCCGGGGATTTCTCCTACAACAATGTCATCGTGCTGAACCTGGTCAACAACAATGATGCCGGCGGCATCGCCATTGAAGGCTCAGCGCCGGCCGGTTATGGCAACTACATTGACCGCAACCAGGCCAACGGCAATGGCGGCGACGGCATTGCCGTGCAAGGCGTGGGCCACATCATCATCGGCAACCAGGCCAATAACAACGACGGCTGGGGCATCTACTCGTCTCAGGGCAGCGCCGAGGGCATCAACATTGATGGCGGCGGCAACCTGGCCACAGGCAACGCCGAACCGGAGCAGTGCTACAACGTGCGCTGCGACGGCGGCCCGCCGCTGGTGCAGGACGCAATCCCGCCGCAGACGCTGATCAGCTCTGGCCCGCCCAACCCGACGGTCTTTAATACGGCGACCTTTGATTTTGTGGGCTTTGACAACGCAACGGCCGTGACCTTCCAATGCAGCCTCGACTTTGCCGAATTCACTCCCTGCGCCACGCCGATGACCTACACCGGTCTCAGCCTGGGCAGCCACACCTTTGCCGTGCGCGCCCGTGACTGGTCTGGCAATGTAGACCCGTCCCCGGCCAGCTACACCTGGACCATCAACCCCCTGCCGCCCGGTGTGCCCCCGGAAACAACCATCGTCTCCGGGCCAGACGTAGCCACCACCAGCAGTTCGGCCACCTTTGTCTTCACGGCCGACGAACCGGGCGTCACCTTTGAATGTTCGCTGGATGGGGCGCTGGCCACGGCCTGCACCTCGCCGCAGAGCTATTTTGGCCTGCTGCCCGGCGCACATACATTTGCCGTCTATGCCATTGACAGCGAGAACCTGCCGGACACAACCCCGGCTACCCACAACTGGTTTATCACCAGCACCCCGGTAGCCGTGGCCGCCAGTTGCGGCCAGATCATCACCCAAAGCACCCTGTTGACCAACGACCTGCTCGACTGCCTGGGTGATGGCCTGATCATTGGCGCTCACGGGATTACGTTGGATTTGAACGGCCGTACCATTGACGGCGTCGGTCTGGGCATCGGCGTCCGCAACGATGGCTTCGACAACGTCGTCATCACCAACGGCGCCATCACCAGCTTTGATTACGGTGTGCAGTTGAACCCCGGTACACAAAACAACGTCGTCTCCCTCCTGACGTTGCTGGAAAATCAAGATGGGGCCGTCCAACTTCTTGGCACGACCAACGTCACTGTACGCAACAACACCATCACCGGCAACACAATGGGCGTGGAACTGAGTGCTGGGACCACTGGCGCCTGGATTTACAACAACTTCCTGCTGAACAACCCCGGCGACGCCGTCTACCTGTTGGGAGTCAGCGGCAACCGGGTTGAGGACAACCAGGCCACCGGCTCCAGCGGTGCAGGCGTCAACCTGGAAGGGGCCGGCAACAACATCGTTATCGGTAACACCTTTGTTAGCAGCAGCGATGGCGGCGTCAATATGATTCTGGGTTCCAATAACAACCGCGTCGAAGGCAACACCATCCTGGACAGCGGCTCCAGCGCCATCAGTATCAGCGAATCAGATGGTAACCAGGTACTCGGCAACACGGCGCACAACAATGGCGGCGGCGGCATCAATCTGGAATTTGCCGACAACAATACCATCGCCCGCAACGACGTGCGCTTCAACTCTGGCGGCATCGCGCTGACCAGCTCCAGTGGCAACCGCATTGAAGCCAACTTCGCCAGCGGTGTTGGCGGCAGTGGCATCGAGGTGGAAGCGGAGTCTTACAACAACGAAATCGTGGCCAACACCGTCATCGGCAACAGCGGCGAAGGTATCTACGTCGCCAACGTCGCCCCCGCCGGGCAGGGCAACCTGATTGAAGCCAACATCGTCAGCAGCAACGGCGGCGACGGCATCTCCGTCAACGGCGGCGGCCACACCATTACCAACAACACGGCCGATCTCAACGGCGGCTGGGGAATCTATGCGGCCGTTACCGGCATGGATGGCGGCGGCAACCGCGCCCTGGGCAACGACGAGCCAACCCAATGCTTCAACGTTGTTTGTGAAATCGGGACATGGTTTGGGCAGCCAGATACCATCATCGTGATGAAACCGACCGATCCCACCAATAGCAGCACGGCCATCTTCACCTTTACCGGTGTAGACGACATGGACGACCCCTGGAATCTGGACTTTGAATGCCGCCTGGACAGCAGCGACGAACTGGCCTGGGTTGAATGTGAGAATCCCTGGTTCTACACCAACCTCAGCGCCGGCGAGCACACCTTTGAAGTGCGGGCCATTGACAGCCAGGGCAACATTGACCCCACCCCGGCCACCTACACCTGGCTCTATACCTCCCTGCCGCTCGGCGTACCGCCGGACACCTTCTTTGACCGCGTCCCGCCGTTAGAATCGCCATTCTTTGAGGGCTTCTTCACCTTCTATGCCAACGAGCCGGATGTAACCTTTGAGTGTTCACTCGACGGTTCGCCATTTGCCCCTTGCGGCTTTGAAGACCCAGAAGTGCCCGTTTCCACCGGCGCCTTTATCTTCGAGTTTGAAGATTATCAGGTAGGGCAGCACACCTTTGCCGTGCGCGCCATTGACATCGAAGGGCTGGTAGACCCCACCCCGGCTACCTACGTCTGGAACATCGCCGGTCTCATCGTCACCGTAACCTCCGGCCCGGCCTACATCGCGCCGGAAGAGCCGGGTGACGTGGCCGAAGGCGGCGAGACGGAAGAGACGTTTGCCACCTTCACCTTCGTGTCTAATCTGCCGGATACTATCTTCTACTGCTCGCTAGACCTGGAACCGTTTGCGGAATGTGACCCGGTTGGCACCTCTTACACCGGCCTGGCCATCGGCGAACATCTCTTCCGCGTCTATGGCGTAGACAACGAAGGGCGTGAACAACTGCAACCCACCGAGTATGGTTGGGAGATCATCCCTGGCCTGGACATCGTTCCCCCCGACACCTTCATCACCGGTGGGCCAGCAGACCCCAGCGGCTCGGTGACGTTTACCTTCACCGGCCTGGATGATGTCACTTCTCCGGCCGCGCTCCTGTTTGAGTGCAGTCTGAACGACCCCACCGACGCCGGGTTCAGTGAATGTACCAGCCCGTTGACCTACCCCAACCCCAGCTTCCCCTTACCGTTGGCCATCGGCTGGCACACCTTCTACGTGCGGGCCATGGACGCCGAGGGTAACGTAGACCCAACGCCAGCCTTCCTGGAATTCGAGTTCCTGGGCGACAACATTGCCCCCGAAACGACCATCCTGACCGGGCCGGCGGCGGCCACGCCAGAGGCTAATGTGTTCTTCACCTTCACGGCCAATGATCCGTACCCGACGTTTGAATGTTCGCTGGACGGCGCCCTGTATGTAGTGTGTGCATCGCCCTACGAAGTTCAACTGAGTGAACCTGGTACGTATACGCTGGCAGTGCGGGCCATAGACCTGGCGGGCAACGTGGGCGCACCGGCCAGTTGGCCCTGGGTGTACCAGGGACCGCCGCCGCCCGACACCGAAGCGCCGCAGACCATTGTTGTCGTCGGCCCGGCCGACCCCAGCGCCAGCAGCCAGGCCACCTTCATCTTTAGTGGCAGCGACAACGAAACGGCGCCGGGCGAGTTGGAATTCCAGTGCCGCCTGGACAGCACCGACCCCAATGCCTGGGCTGACTGCGAAAGCCCGGCCACCTTCACCGGTTTGGGCCTGGGCGCCCATCTCTTGGAGGTGCGGGCGGTAGACCTGGCCGGGAATGTAGATGAGACGCCGGCCAGCCATGCCTGGACGATTGTGCTGCCCACAGCGATTGAACCGCAGACAGGCGCACTGACCAGCATCGAGAGTGGGCCAGACCCGGCCACGCTCAGCACCAGCGCCACCTTTGCTTTCGCGGCCACCAATTCTGGGGCTTCCCTTGAATGTTCGCTGGACGGCGCGCCGTTCACCGGCTGCACCGCGCCGGTTGACTACACCAGCCTGAGCCTGGGGGCGCATGTCTTCAGTGTGCGCGCCGGGGCGGCCGATACACAGCCTTCTGTGTACGTCTGGCACGTGCTGGCTGCGCCCGTGCCCACGGTGGTTAGCTGTGGCATGGTGCTGACGCACAGCACGCAACTGCTGAACGACCTGAGCAACTGCCCGTATGGCGGCCTCTACATTGGGGCGGCGAATATTGCGGTGGATTTGAACGGCCGTACCGTAGATGGTCTCAACTTCATGGGTTCTGGCCAGAGCAGTGGTTTACACGCCGGCATCACCAACATCGGCTTCGACAACGTCCTCATCTTTGGCGGCACGGTGCAGGAGTTCGGCTACGGCATCCTGCTGATGACCGAAACGACCAACAACACCGTCCGCAACGCTACCGTTCAGACTAACTCCATCGCCGGGGTCGCCGTGGCCGACAGCAGCAACACCCTGTTGCGCAACAACACCATCAGCGGCAACCTGGAAGGCATCTGGCTGCTGAACGGCAGCGGCAACGTGGTCCACGACAACGACATGGACGGCAACCTCGGCGTGCCGATTCTCCTGGAGAACGCGCACAACAATCGGGTGACGGCTAACGTCATCAATGGCGAGACCTACAATCCATTGCTGGGCAGCGACGCCGGTATTTCCCTGGAAGGTTCAGGGAACAACCGCATCAGCGGCAATGTGATCAACAACGCCGGTGATGGCGGCATCCTGCTCATCCAGCAGTCCAACAACAACCGGGTGGAAAACAACATGGCTAACTGGACGGGAGACGCCGGTATTGTCATTGAAGATTCCGAAGCCAACCTGATCATCGGCAACACCGCCCAGAACAACTCGGACGCGGGCATTGGCCTCAACCACGCCTACCTCAACATCATCCGTGACAATGACTTCCGCTTCAACCCGTTTGGCATCGAATTGGAAGATTCCGGCGGCAATCTGATTCAGGAAAATAATGCCAGCAACAATACAGCCACCGGCATCTGGATTGGCGGCACATCGCTGCAAAATCAGGTGGTGGGCAATACCGCCAACAACAACGCCGCCATCGGTATTGCCGATGAAGCCCCGGCGTTGGATGCCCAGGGCAACCCGGCCCCCGGCAACCTGTATGACGGTAACACCGCCAACAACAATGGCACACATGGCATGTACACAGCCGAACCAGGCCACACGTTGCAAAACAACACGGCCAATAACAATGGTCAGTGGGGCATTCTGGCGGCGGCCGGCACCATTAACGGCGGCGGTAACACGGCCACAGGCAATGGCTTTGGCGCGCAATGCCTGGGTATTCCCTGCAACGTGCCGACGACGTTCAACACTCCGGTGGGGCCTGACGTGAATGTGCCGCTGACAACGGCCGACAACAGCGCCAGCGCCGAAGTGACCTTTAGCACCGTCAGCGTGGCCGGGAACACCACCCTCACAGTGGATGAAAATCCGCCTGCTCTGCCGGCCGGATACCTGCAATTGGGCGCTCTGTTCTATGACATCAACACCACGGCCGTTTTCTCCGGCCCCATCGTTGTCTGCCTGGACTACACACCTGGCTCACTGCCGGAACCTGTACAACTGCTGCACTACGAAGGCGGCGCCTGGGTGGATGTGACCACCTCCAGCAGCGCCGGGCAGGTGTGCGGCCAGGTGAGCAGCCTGTCGCCGTTCGCCGTGGCCGCTCTGGCCCCGCCCACCCCGCCGGAAACGACCATTACCAGCGCCCCGGCCAACCCCAGCACGGCGACCACCGCCGCCTTCACCTTCACGGCCGACAAGGTTGGTTCTACCTTCCAATGCTCGCTGGACGGCGCGCCCTTCACCGCCTGCACCTCACCCGCCTCTTATACCAATCTGGCGCTGGGCGCACACGAGTTCCGCGTCCGGGCTACCGACGCCGAGGGCAATGTGGAGCCAACGCCCGCCGGGCACATCTGGACGATTCTGGCCCCGGTGGACTGTGGCGCGCCCGTCGTCTTTGCCGTCAGCATTGATGCCTGGGTAGATCAGGGCAGCCCCACCAGCAACAAGGGCACGGATTCGGTGATGAAGCTGCAAGCCAAAGGCCCCAGCAACAACAACCGCATCCTGGTGCGCTTCAACCTGCCCACCAGCCCGCCGCCCGGCTGCCAGATTCAGTCGGCTACCTTGCGCATGTTTGCCCCGTCGGCGGTCAACGGCCGTACCCTGCAAGCCCTGCGCCTCACCGGTAACTGGACGGAATATGGCGTCACCTGGAACAACCAGCCCGCCACCGCCGGCGCGGCCGCCACCACCAGCTCCGGCCAGGGCTGGCGCGAATGGGACGTGGCCGCTCAGGTACAGGCAATGATCACCAGCGGCAACCACGGCTTCCTCATCCGGGACGCTAACGAAACCGGCAACGGTTTCGAGCAGCAGTTCCATGCCCGCGAAAAGAACGAAAACGTGCCGCAACTGGTCATCACCTACGCGGCCGGTGGCAGCGGCGGCCAGGACATCATCCCGCCGCAAACCAGCATCGAAACCGGGCCGGAACTCACTACGATGGACACCAGCGCCAGCTTCACCTTCGCGGCCGACGAACAGGTGGTAGGCTTTGAATGTTCGCTCAATGGCGGGCCCTTCACCGGCTGCGACACGCCGGCCGACTACAACAACCTGGCGGTAGCCAACCACACCTTTGCCGTGCGCGCCATTGACCTGTCTGGGCTGGTTGACCCCACCCCGGCCACCTTCTATTGGACGGTGATACCCACGCCGGATACCACGCCGCCGCAGACCAATATGGACAGCGGCCCGGTTGTTGTGACTATCAACACCAACGCCACCTTCACCTTCACGGCCGATGAACCGGGTTCCACCTTTGAATGTTCGTCAGATGGCGTGACGTGGACGGCTTGCGCTTCGCCACGAGAACTGACCGGGCTGGCGTTAGGTGAACACACCTTCCAGGTTCGGGCGACCGATCCGGCAGGCAACACCGACCAGACCCCGGCCAGCCATGCCTGGACGATCATCGCGCCGCCGGACACGGCCGTAGACAACGCCCCAGATGCGACGACGGAGGCAATAGACGCCACCTTCACCTTCTCTTCACCCAACGTCACCGGCGCCACCTTCCAGTGCGCCCTGAACGGCGCGGCCTTCACTGCCTGCGCCTCGCCGGTGAGCTATACCGGGCTGGGTCTTGGCAGCCACACCTTTGCGGTACGGGCCATAGACGCCTACGGCCACGCAGACCCGAATCCGGCAACTTACACCTGGACGATTGTCGCCCCACCTGATACCACCGCACCGGAGACGACCATCACCGCCGGGCCGGCGTCACCGACCACCAACACGGAGGCCGAGTTCACCTTCTCCGCCAACGAAGCGGCCACGTTTGAATGTTCGCTGAATGGCGCGCCATTCACCACCTGTACTTCGCCGACCCTGTATTCTGACCTGAATCGTGCAGCGCATACCTTTGCGGTACGAGCCACTGACCAGGCGGGCAATGTAGATGACACACCGGCCAGCTATGCCTGGACGATTGAAGAGCCAGCGCCAACGGACACCACGCCGCCGGAAACCCTGCTTAACTCTGGGCCAGAGGCCAGCACGTCAGAAACCGGCGCCACGTTCACCTTCTCCGCCAATGAAGAAGCCACATTTGCCTGCTCGCTGAACGGTGCGCCCTTCACAGGCTGTACCTCACCGGCAACTTACAGCGGTCTGGCGTTAGGTGAACGAACCTTCGCGGTACAGGCTACCGACACCGCCGGCAACGTAGACGCCACCCCGGCCACCTACACCTGGGTGATTGTGGCCCCGCCGGATACGACGCCGCCGCACACCGTGATTGAAGCCGGGCCACCCAGCAGCACCTCCGCTACAACGGCCAGTTTCATCTTCTCGGCCGACGAACCTGGCTCGACTTTTGAGTGCTCGCTGGATGGCGCAGCGTGGGCTGCTTGCGTTTCACCCAAGGCTTACAGTGGTCTGGCTGTGGGTGAGCATGCCTTTGATGTGCGGGCCACTGACCCGGCGGGTAACGTTGACCCCATGCCCGCCCACTTCGTCTGGACGGTGCTGCCGCCGCCGGACACCACGCCGCCGACAACGACCATTACCAGTGGGCCGGCCGCCTCTACCCCCAGCACCAGTGCCTCCTTTACTTTCACGGCCAATGAATCCGGCGTCACCTTTGAATGTTCATTGGATGGGGCAGCGTTTGTGGCCTGTGCTACACCACGCGCCTACGACAGCCTGAGCGCCGGGCCACATATCTTCGCCGTGCGCGGCACGGACCCGGCCGGTAACATGGAAGCGCCGCCCGTGACCTACAACTGGACGGTCTCGCCGCCGCCAGACTGTGGGCCGCAGATTGTGGCTAACATCGTGGCCGACTCCTGGGTGGAACAGGGTAGCACCAGCAACAAGGGCACGGATGGCATCTTGAAGGTGCAGGGCAAGAATTCCAACAACATGCGCGCCTTGCTGCGGTTTGCGCTACCCACCAATGTGCCCGCCGGTTGTGTGGTGCAATCGGCAGAACTGCGTCTCTATGCCTCGTCCTGGAAGAATAACCGTACCCTGCAAGTGTTCCGGCTCAATGGTAACTGGACGGAATATGGCGTGACCTGGGCCAACCAGCCGGGCACAACGGGCACGGCCGTGACCACCACATCCGGCAGCGGTTGGCGGCAGTGGAACGTAACGGCCATGGTACAAACGATGCTGGATACCGGCGTCAATCATGGCTTCCTGGTACGCGACGCCAACGAAACCGGCAGCGGCAATGAACAGCAGTTCCACGCCCGCGAGAAAGGTAACAATATCCCGGTACTCATCATCACCCTGGCGCCGGCTGGCAATTAATGGAGAGGAGACCCTGAAATAGGGTTGAATCGGAGGAAGTAAGGGCAGCGCCCGGCCTGAGCCGGGCGCTGTTCTGTTGTCTGTGTCTCTGTGGTGAATTTTTGGGGTGAAAAACGATCACTTTGTTTTATAGGGAGATAAGCGAAAAATGATGGAAAATACTTGGCTCTCTGTCCGACAGGTGGTACTGGTTACGATTTTGCTCCTGCTGGTGGCGGCCGGTTTACCTTATCAGTCGGCGGCGAGTCTGGTGGCGGCGGAAACGGCCGTGCCCTCCCCCATGACCGAACCCCCTACCCAACAAATCATCATCCAATACCGGGACAGCGCCAATCTGGCCGGTGCAAACGCCCCGAACAGCACACGGCGAATGATGGCCCTGCGCGCCGTCACCGGCGTAGACCTCACCTACGTGCGCCCTATGTCTGGCGATGCCCACGTGCTGCGCCTGCCCGCGCCGCTGCCCGTGGCCGAGGTGGAAACCATCGCCGCCCAGATAGCCAGCCTGCCGGATGTGGCCTACGCCGAGCCAGACCGGGTGATGACGCTGGCGCTGGTTCCCAATGACCCGCAGTATGGCAACCAGTGGCATTATTTCGAGACCTACGGCATCTATGCCCCCGCCGCCTGGGACATCACCACCGGATCAGCCAACATCAGGATTGCCGTGTTGGACAGTGGTATCACCGATCACGCCGACCTGGCCGGGCGCTGGGTGGGGGGGTATGACTTCATCAGCAATATCGCCATGGCCAATGACGGCGACGGCCGTGACCCTGACCCGCACGACCCTGGCGATTGGGTGCAGGGCAACGAATGTTTCCCCGGTTCAGCGCCGCGTGATAGTAGCTGGCATGGCACACATGTGGCCGGGACGATAGGCGCGGCCAGCAACAATGGCCTGGGTGTAGCCGGGGTGAACTGGGTTTCGCCCATCGTGCCGGTGCGGGTCGTGGGCAAATGTGGCGGCCTGATTTCCGACATTGCCGATGGGATGCGCTGGGCGGTAGATTTGCCCGTCACCGGTGTGCCCGCCAATCCTCATCCGGCCAACGTGCTCAACATGAGCCTGGGTGGGCCGGGCGTGTGCAGCAGCACCTACCAGAATGCCATTGACGCCATTAACGCCATCGGTGGGATTATCGTCGTAGCGGCGGGCAACAATGCGGTAAATCTCAACAACAACAGCTACCAACCGGCTAATTGCAGCGGCGTCATCACCGTCGCGGCGACGGATCGGGGAGGCGACAGGGCGCTGTACAGCAACTATGGCGCAGTGGTCAAAATCAGTGCGCCGGGTGGGGAAAACGTGCCCACGCTCACCAATGGAGTGCTGTCCACAGCCAACACCGGCCTGACCGTACCGGCGGCCGATGCGTACCGCTATTACCAGGGCACCAGCATGGCTGCGCCACACGTAAGTGGCGTGATTTCGCTCCTGTTATCACTTGACCCGACGTTAACGTTGACCCAGGTGATCCAGATATTGCAGAGTACGGCACGGCCGTTCCCCGGCGGCAGCGGCTGCAATACCTCCATCTGTGGCAGCGGCATCGTAGACGCGGCGGCGGCGCTGGGTACCCTACCGCCACCCCCCACACCGACGCCAACCAACACACCACTGCCACCGACGGCCACGCCAACCAACACGGCCGTACCACCCACTGCCACACCCACGAACACGGCCGTGCCACCCACCACCACGCCGACCGACACACCGTTTCCACCTACCGCCACACCGACGAACACGGCCGTACCACCCACCGCCACGCCAACCAACACACCACTTCCGCCGACCGCCACACCCACAAACACGGCCGTACCGCCCACCGCTACGCCGACGAACACGGCCGTACCACCAACCGCTACGTCAACGAACACGGCCGTACCGCCAACTGCCACGCCGACCAACACACCGCTACCACCTACCGCCACGCCAACGAACACGGCCGTACCACCAACTGCCACGCCGACCAACACACCGCTACCACCGACAGCCACGCCGACGAACACGGCCGTACCGCCCACTGCTACGCCAACAAACACGGCCGTACCGCCAACCGCTACGCCAACCAATACGGCCGTGCCGCCCACCGCCACGCCGACCAACACACCGCTACCACCGACAGCCACGCCGACGGACACACCGCTTCCACCTACCACCACACCGACGAACACGGCCGTACCACCCACCGCCACGCCAACGAACACGGCCGTACCACCCACCGCCACGCCGACCAACACACCGCTACCACCTACCGCCACGCCAACGAACACGGCCGTACCACCCACCGCCACGCCAACGAACACGGCCGTGCCGCCCACCGCCACGCCGACCAACACACCGCTACCACCTACCACCACGCCAACGAACACGGCCGTACCCCCCACTGCCACACCCACGAACACTGCCGTACCGCCGACCGCCACACCGACAAACACGGCCGTACCACCAACTGCCAC
>JAHBVI010000079.1 GCA_019637635.1 Anaerolineae bacterium | reverse complement strand
ATCCATTCGTTGTGACCGTTATCTTGAACACAAACCGCCGCGACGATACGCTGGCCTGCCTTGAATCGTTGCTGCAAAGCGATTATCCTAATCAACAGACGATTGTGTTGGATAACCATTCGACGGACGGCTCGGTGGAGGCCATTCAAGTCGCCTTCCCCCAGGTTGCGATCATTCCGCTTACGGAAAATTTGGGGTATGCTGGCAATAACAATGTGGGTATCCGCACGGCCGTTGCCCAAAACGCAGATTGGGTATTTGTGTTAAACGAAGACACCATCCTGGCGCCCGACTGCCTGACGAAAATGATTGCCGTTGGGGAAAGCGACCCGCAAATTGGCATTTTAGGGCCGCTGGTGTACCACCATGATGAACCGAATATCATTCAGAGCGCCGGTGGGGTGTTCGGTCCTTATTGGGAATCAACTCATCTGGCGCAGAATGAACCTGACCAGGGGCAGTTTGATCAGCCTCATGAAGTGGGTTGGATTTCGGGATGTGGCATTTTAGTTCGTCGCGCCGTTATTGAGCAGGTGGGCATGATTGACGAGCGATACTTTTATTATTGGGAGGAGACCGAATGGTGTTTGCGGGCCGGTAAAAATGGCTGGCGTGTGGTGAATGTGCCCCAGGCAAAAATGTGGCACAAGGGCGTCCAGCGCGATTACCATCCCAAACCTGCGGTGACCTATTATGGCACGCGCAATCGGCTGCTGACCATCGCCAAACACCATGCCCCCTTGAAGGTCCGGGTGTTTGCCTGGTTGCAATTATTGCGTACTTTAACCAGTTGGACGGTGAAGCCTAAATGGCGCTCTAAACGTGAACATCGTGACGCCATGTGGCGTGGCATGGTAGATTTTTTGCAGCACCGTTGGGGGCAGATGCCGCAGTAGGCACACCGGTTCTATGCGCATTTTATTTTTATCTGGCTGGTATCCAGAGCCGCCCAACAATGGCTCTAAATTGAGAATCCTCAACTTGTTGCGGGGGCTGGCACAGCACCATGAAGTCACCCTGTTGAGTTTTAGCGACGACGCGCAGGTTGATCTGGCTGCCTCTGAATTGCATACGTTATGCTCACAAATTGAGATTGTGCCGGCCAATCAGTTTGTTCCACATAGCTGGCGCGCCCGGCTAGGTTTTTTTAGCCTGACACCTCGCGCTGTCCTGGCGACCCGTTCGGCAGAAATGGAAAAACGATTGGCGCAACTGCTGGCAAACGGCCGTTACCACCTGATCATCGCCTCGCAGTTAGGGCCGGCCGGTTACAGTGATTGTTTTCAAGGCGTACCGGCCCTGCTGGAGGAAGTGGAAGTCGCCCTGCTGCGCGAACGCTTCACCCAGGCAACAACGCTGCGGGACAAGGCGCGGCATGGCCTCACCTGGGCTAAACAAAAACGTTACCTGAACCGGCTGTTAGCAGACTTTCGCGCCTGCACGGTCGTCTCTGAGCAAGAAAAATCGCTGGTGGCTGAGGTATTGCCAACTTACCGGGACGTTACGGTTATTCCTAACTGTATTAACCTGGCCGAATATAAGTCTGTTGCCACCATGCCGGAACCAAATCGCCTGATTTTCACCGGATCATTCCGCTACCATGCCAACCACGAAGCCATGACCTGGTTCTTGGGCGAAGTTTTCCCACTGATCTTAGCCAAAGCGCCTGATGTACAATTGACCATTACCGGCGACCATGCTAATTTACCGTTACCCTCATTGAAAAATGTGACCTTAACAGGGTTTGTAGATGATGTCAGAACGCTCATCGCTTCGTCCTGGCTTAGTTTGTCCCCGCTCCTGGTGGGCGGAGGGACTCGCCTGAAAATCCTGGAAGCGATGGCCTTGCACACGCCGGTGGTGGCAACCAGCAAGGGCGCCGAAGGTTTAGGCGCGCGCGCCGGTGAACATCTCCTTATCGCCGACACACCACAGGCGTATGCAGAAGCTGTTTTATTGTTATGGCGTGATCCTGCATTGCGCCAGCGATTGGCTGATAATGCCTACCAGTTTGTGGCCGAACAATATGATTGTGCAGTTACCATTCCGCGCTTTTTGGCGCTGGTAGAACGGGTTGCTGATGTTTAAGAGCTTGTCAATGGCCGAGTTTTATATCCAGCGACGCTGGCAGTTGCTGGTTCACAAACTGCTCACTATTGTCCAAATCGTTTGGGTGCAGCGGGTTTTGATTGTCACGGCCGTACTCCTCTTTTCCCTGGCGCTGCCTTTCGTGTTATCCAGAACGCTGTTACTGTTGGTGATCGGTCTGATTTTGGGGTTGACGGCCGTAATCATCTTTCTCTACCGGCCACAGTTGGGCTTACTCCTCCTGGTAGCCGCCTCACTCGTTCTTCCCTCCCCTGATTTGCCTGGTGGTTTGAATCTCACCGTCCTGTTTTTACTGTTACTAATCGGTTTATGGTTTATGGAGATGTTTGTGGCGCAGCGCAACATCTGGGTTGTCCGTTCCCGCCCGGTTAAGCCGCTCCTGGTCCTCTTGTTAGTGGTACTTATATCCCTGTTATTCGGCCAACTGCCCTGGTTTCGGCACGCACAGCCGGCTCCTTTAGAAACGCAGATCGGCGGTATGCTCATTTTCATCTGTGCGGTTGGCGCATTTTTATTAACTGCACAGCAAATACGGGAGCTATATTGGTTGCAATGGATGACCTGGATTTATATTGCCATGAGCGCCTTTTTTGTTGCTGGATGGGTTGTGCCCGGTGTAGGTCCCATTTCCAGCCGCCTGTTTCATATTGGCGCTATTTCCAACAGTTTGTTTTGGACATGGCTGGTGGCTCTGGCTTTTGGCCAGGCTGTCTTTAACAATAAATTAAACCCGTTTTGGCGGCTGGTCTTGCTTGGCATCACGGCCATGACCCTTTTTGTGGGCTTTGTGTTAAATAATGAGTGGAAATCGGGTTATTTGCCTCCACTTGCTGCTGTAGCTGTCATCCTTGCTTTGCGCTCCTGGCGCCTGGGGTTAATAATGCTATTGATTGCGCCTATCGGCGCATACTTTCTAACTTCACAAGCCATCGCCACAGATGATTACAGTTATGGTACGCGGGTAGACGCCTGGATTATCGTATTTGAGATCATCAAAGTGAACCCTATCCTGGGTCTGGGGCCAGCCAACTACTATTGGTACACACCCTTGTTCCCAATTCGGGGGTGGGCTGTCAGTTTCAATTCGCATAATCAGTATGTGGATATTATTGCCCAAACTGGATTGGTGGGAATGTTGTGCGTTATCTGGTTTGCCATTGAGCAAGGATTGTTGGGCTGGCGTCTGAAAGATCGCGTGCCAGACGGTTTTGCCAGAGCCTATGTTTACTGTGTTCTGGGTGGTTTAGTGGGCACATTGGTTGCGGGTACATTGGCGGATTGGTTTTTCCCATTTGTCTATAACATCGGCTATTATGGATTTCGGGGGGCCATTCCGGCCTGGATATTTTTGGGTGGGTTGGTGAGCCTGGAGCAAATGTACGCCAGTAATTCTGTGGAGACAGCGGGGTCATCCAATCCCGTTTTGCATACGTCAACAACGTGACCTTTCCGATTTTTGGCATACCGAAAGGTATAACGAAACTTCACTCAAGTAAATTCCGTGCTGAATGTTGACGATTTTCATCTTCCTGATTCAATCATAGGGTGATGGCAAAATCAACGACAACGTCAGGGTTCAAACATTATCAACCATTGTAGGAGCTTAAATATGCCTGAAGAAATCATTGGCCTTATTCCTGCGGCCGGTAAGGGTGTGCGCTTAGGGCTGCCATACCCAAAAGAACTGTATCCGGTCATTCGAGATAATCATTACAAACCTATTTCTCAATTTGTTGTCAACAACCTTACAGAGGCACGTCTACGTCATATTGTTTTTGTTATCAACGAGACAAAACATCAACTTATCGGTTATTTTGGCAATGGACAACGGTTTGATTGCCACATCAGTTATGTGGTGCAGGAATCGTCCCCTAACGGGCAAGGTGCTTCAACCTCACCTGGGTTGGCCCACGCTCTGGATTCGGCCTTTCATCTAACACACAACAAAACCGTGTTTTTTGGCATGGCCGATACCATTATGCAGCCCAGTAACATATTTGCCTATGCTTATGACCAGATGATGCCAGAGGATGATGTCATTCTGGTTTTGTTCCCAACTGAAAGACCAGAGAAGTTCGGTATGGTACAACTGGGGGCTGACAATCGTGTTGTTGAAATTGTGGATAAACCCAAACAGACGAACTTAACGCAAATGTGGGGCGCCATCATCTGGCGGCCACGCTTTACGGAGTATTTGCATCATTCCGTCTGTGAGAAAAGGATTGCCGATTTTGCCCAAATTATGAATGACGCCATTGCTGATGGGTTTCTTTTCCGTGGGGCGCCTGTACCAAATGGTGTTTATATTGACCTGGGTACCTATGATGAGATTATGGAAATGGATCGCCATTTCCGGGCGGAGTAAAAATGGAAAATATACTGACTGTAGCGAATCCCACTATTGAGCAAAATCCGGGATTAACCCCGGATATGTCCATTGTTCTTGTTTGCTGGAATAACAAAGCGTATCTGGAGCCCTGTTTGAATTCTATTTACGAAGGAGGCTTGCGCAGCAGTTTTGACATTGTTGTGGTGGATAATGGTTCGACCGATGGCAGCCAGGCCATGCTACGGGAAAAATTCCCTGAGGTTATTATCATCCAGAATGACCATAATGTGGGGCTGGGTAAAGCCAGTAACCAGGGCATTGAAGCGATGAGTGGGCGGCACATTTTACTGTTGAACAATGACACAGTGGTGAATGGGCCTTCGCTGGATGCGATGGTAGATTTTTTAGATCAGCATTCCGATGTAGGAGCAGTTGGCGGGCAATTGTTAAATGCGGATGGCACTGTTCAGGCTTGTTATAATGATTTTCCTGATCTGGTTGAGGACTTTCTTATTTCTACTCGCCTGGGCGAAATGTTGCGTCCTGGCTATCCGGCCAATGTGACGGATAAAGAGGTGCGATCGGTGGATTGGATGGGGTCGGCTTGTTTGATGGTTCGCCGTCAGGCGCTAGATACAGTTGGCTTGTTGGATGAGGAATATTTCATTTATGGGGATGAAACCGATCTGCAATACCGGCTGAAAAAGGCCGGCTGGAAGAATTATTATCTGCCCCAGGTGACTACCATTCATTACGGCGGGCGCAGTATGAATCGTTGGGGTCGGCGTAAAATGGTTTACAGAGGGCACATGTTGTTTTACCAGAAGAATTACGGTCCGCTACGAACTCTGGCGCTAAGAATTTTGCTAGGCAGCTTGAGTTTGTTGAAGCTCCTTGTTTGGGGTATGGCCTTTCTTTTCTCCGCTAAACGTGAACAGGCGAAGAAAGAAATTTCGTCCAATGTGGATGTTGTCAAGCTTTGTTGGTCTCTTGCTTAGTTACGAAAATTTACTGAAATATGCGCAGTAGAAAAATGAAAGCAAGTATTATCATCCCTACCTACAACCGAGCAGATATACTCTTGCTTTGTTTAACGGCCGTTTCCCAGCTCAATACAGACCCATCGTTGTTTGAAATCATTGTTGTGGATAATGCCTCGACCGATCATACAAAAGACGTCTGTCTGCACTACGAAAAAATACATCCGCATTTATCGGTTCGGTATATTTTTGAGAGTACGCAGGGTGTATCCTATGCACGTAATAGTGGCGTCATAGAGGCACAGGGCGAGATTGTTTGTCTGTTAGATGATGATTCACCGCCAACCCCTGAATGGCTGAATGCGCTTTTAGGTCCTTTTTCTGATCCCCAAGTGGGGTGTGTGGGTGGCCCTTCAGTGTTGGATTATCAGGGGCAACCAGTACCGTCCTGGCTTGAAGGCGACCTGAAAGTGCATCTCAGCGCCTATGGATTACCTTATACCAAAGCGACGCAGGTATCTCGATGGGAGTATTATCCGCTTTCTTGTAACATGGCGATTCGACGAAGCTTATTTGCAAAGTTGGGTTATTTCCGCACTGACCTTGATCGTTCCGGTGATCATGCTCTGGCAGCGGGTGATACAGAAATGGCTGACCGCATTCATAGCGCAGGTTGGAAAGTATTGTATGTTCCACACGCTTTGGTTAATCACCTGGTTTCCCCGAATCGCCTTTCAAAAGATTACGTTTACCACATTGGGCGAGGTTTGGCCGAAACGCATATTCTCCTGACATATCACCGCAACCCGCTGCATCTGCTTCGTTGGTTTATGAGTGACGCCTGGTATGCAACCCGCATGTTTTTTTTGTTGATTGCGGCCATTTTGAAAAGAAAACCATTGTGGTTTGATGATTACATGCGGTTTTGGATGGCGGTACAGAGACTTCCAGTTCGCTTTATTCGATTGTTTAGAAAAAAAAAACATACACATAAGGCGGTTGAATGTTTTGTTCTACAATCATTCCCACAGTAAATCGCCCTTCCCTCATGCGCGCTGTGAATAGTGTTTTACAGCAAGATTTTCCAACATATGCGTTTGAGGTCATTGTGGTAAATGATTCTGGCCAGCCACTAGCTGAGGCAGATTGGCAGCATTCTACACAGGTGCGGGTAATAGAAACAAATAGGCGAAATAGAAGTGTGGCGCGAAATGCGGGTGCGGCTATTGCTAGAGGAACATACTTGCACTTTTTAGATGATGATGATTGGATGATGCCTGGTGCTTATGCTGCTTTTTGGGATTTGTCTTGCCGCAGCCAGGCTGCCTGGTTGCATGGCGCTTTTCAGTTTGTAGATGATTCCGGCAATTTCTTAAGGGAGGTTGCCTTAAATATGACCGGTAATTGTTTTGCGCAGTTAATGGCTGGTGAATGGATCCCCATTCAGGCTTCTTTCATTCGGGCGGCCCCTTTCTTTTCGGTGGGTGGCTTTGCCCCGCTTTCATCCCTTCTGGGTGGTTCTGAAGATATTCATTTGTCTCGTATGATCGGTCATGGATTTACCTTGGCCTCTACGCCAATACCCGTTGCCGTTATCCGTAGAGGAATCGAATCGTCTACTACGGATTATTCCAACCTCTTTGACCAGCTACGTCAATCGAGGGAAAAGGGGTTGGAGTTGCCAGGTTCGTTTTCCCGCATGCATTCTTCTGCCAATGAACCCGGAGAAGATTCTGCCTATTGGAAAGGTTATATTGTTTATTTGTACCTGGTGTCTATATTTCATAATTTATTCCGGCAGCGCCGTTTGTTCACAGCGTTGAGCCGTGGGTTATATGCGGTTGTTGCCTTCTTTCTGGCGGGTAAAGATGTATTCAGATTGAGCTTCTGGCGTGGAATCCGGGAGAAATATATATCCCCTTCATTCATATAATGAGTCCACCGACAGTAGCTCATCATTTTGTCATCAACTGAAGGTTTCTGCCGAGAAGAAAAGTTAAGCTTTTGGCTTAGCAATTACCAAAAAAGAAGAAAAATGGTGAAACCAGTAAAACGTGTTATTTTGATTGTTTTGGACAGTGTGGGTTGTGGTGACGCTCCAGATGCTGCTGTTTATGGCGATGAAGGCGCCAATACCCTGGGCAATATAAGCCGGGCGGTTGGTGGCCTTCATTTGCCCAACCTGGAGAAATTGGGCTTGGGTTACACGACTCAGATTGTGGGTGCCCTTGCCGCGGAAGATACGGTGGGCGTCTACGGCCGTCTCACCGAAGTGAGCGCCGGCAAAGATACCACCACGGGCCATTGGGAGTTAGCGGGGGTGGTGTTGGTACGGCCGTTTCCCACCTATCCCCAGGGCTTTCCACCGACGTTAATGAGTGATTTCGAGAGCCGTATTGGCCGCAAAACGCTGGGCAATTATCCGGCCTCTGGCACCGAAATCCTCAAAGAACTGGGGGAAGAGCATATGCAAACCGGCCGTCCTATCATTTACACATCGGCCGACAGCGTTTTTCAGATTGCCGCCCATGAAGAAATCATACCAATTGATGAATTGTATCGTCTCTGTGAAATTGCCCGTGACCTGCTGACCGGCGAACATGCTGTTGGCCGTGTGATCGCCCGCCCCTTTACCGGCCAACCGGGCAACTTCACTCGCACCGAACGGCGTAAAGATTTCAGCCTGGAACCGCAAACGGAAACAATCTTGGATGTGGTCAAAGCAGCCGGTCTGGAAGTAATGGGTGTTGGCAAGATTGAAGACATCTTTGCCCATCGTGGCCTCACCCAGAGTAATCACACGGGTAACAATATGGCCGGTGTAGATGCCATCATTGATTTTTTGCGCACGGATACGTCTGGCCTTATCTTTGCCAATCTGGTTGATTTTGATGCTCTCTATGGCCATCGTCTTGACCCGCAAGGATATGCGGCGGCATTAGAAGCGTTTGATCGTCGGCTCCCGGAAATTATGGGCCAGATGCAACCGGATGATGTGTTATTTATTACGGCCGATCACGGCAATGATCCCACGTCAACCAGTACCGATCATTCCCGTGAACGGGTACCATTTTTGGCATATGGTCACTGCATTAAACGTGGTCATCATTTGGGGACACGTACCACTTTTGCCGATGTAGCGGCCACGGTAGCCGATTTGTTGGATGTTTCCTGGCGTGGGCCAGGGCAAACTTTTGCCACAGAAATTCTCGCGTAGCGTTACTAATTGTTGCTGTATGTGGTGTTGAATTGTTACCAGATTAGAAATGTTCTATCTCATAACCTTGAGAGAGTTTCTATGTTTAGTTCTACGATTATTCCAACGATAAATCGGGCGACTTTGTCTAATGCTGTAGGCAGCGTGCTGGACCAATCCTTTACGGCCGCAGATTATGAAGTGATAGTGGTCAATGATTCTGGGGAACCGTTACCCAGTATGGATTGGCAGCACAGTCAGCGTGTGCGTGTCGTTGATACCAATCGCCGCGAACGGAGTGTGGCTCGCAACACCGGCGCGGCCATCGCTAGAGGGAAATATCTCCATTTTCTAGACGATGACGATTACCTGTTGCCCGGCGCCCTGGCTGCCTTTTGGCAGTTAGACCAGTCGGGGGGTGGGGTTTGGTTGTATGGCAGCTACCAGACCATCAATAATGATGGCGATCTGGTTAATGAGTTTCATCCAGGATTATCGGGAGATATTTTTGCCATCCTCGTCGCCGGTGAGTCCATCCCTTTTCAGGTTTCTTTCCTGCGCGCCGCCGATTTTTTTACGGTTGGTGGATTCGATTGTGAACCAGAAATTATTGGCGTTGAAGACCGTGACCTGGGTCGTCGGCTGGCCGTGCGCGGTAAAATTGCCTATACCCCGTTTGTTGTCGCTCAAATTCGGATTGGAGAGCAGGGAAGCACGACAAATTGGACTACGATACACGATGGGGACCGCTGGGGTCGGGAAAAGGCGCTTAGAATGCAGCATGCGTTCAAATATCTACATGCCTCGGCCAGTTCAGCCTACTGGTACGGGCGCGTGTGTCGTGCATATGTAGCTTCTGCTGGGTGGAACTTAAAGCGGGGGAATTTATTCACGGCCGTGTCCCGCACCACGGCCGCTCTATCCTTTACCGGCTACCGGGCATTTGCCCCTCCATTCTGGCGTGGGCTGAGGACTAAAGTTAAATGAAAATTGGCATTGATGCCCGTTTTCTTACGCATCCGCAGGCGGGAGGCTTCAAAACCTATACCGAGAATCTGGTAAACGCTCTTGCTTCAGTTGATGCGGAAAACGAATACATTTTATATCTGGACCGTTCACCAGCCCCAGAAGCAAAAATCCCGCGCCGGCCAAATTTTACCTGGCGAGTTGTGCCTGGTCAGCTTCCAATGATCGGTATGCCCTGGCGGGAGCAAGTGGGCCTGGCCTGGCAATTGTCTAAGGACAAACCTGACCTGTTCCACGCGCCTTGTCTCACCGCTCCGCTCCGCCTTAACTGCCCGCTAGTGGTGACCATTCACGATACAATCTGGTTATTTCCAGAGAAGTTCAGGCAGGGTAAATCCCTTTCTCTGCAACGGAAGATGATGGAACGATATAACCATCTGATACCCAAACGTGCGGCTCACCAGGCCGCCGTCATCCTGACCGTTTCCCATGCTGCCCGCGAGAGCATTATTCACCATTTGGGTGTTGCAGCCGATCGGGTGCAGGTGACGTATGAAGCGCCTAATCCGATGTACCGGCGGGTAGACGGCTGTGAAAACATTGAAGCAATGCGCCAGGCGCGCCAACTTCCTTCCGAATTCATTCTCGCCATTGGATCGGCCGATCCCCGCAAAAACATTTCCACCCTGATACAGGCCTATGCTTCTCTACCTGCCAACCTGCGTGAACGATTCAAACTGGTTATTGTCTGGACCCATACACTCCTCACCACCGAACTGGCCGGACAGGTGGAGAGACTAGGTTTGACCAATCAGGTTCAGTTTCTAAAGCAGGTGTCCAATGAAGAGCTTGTCTTGCTTTACAATGCAGCTGACCTTTTCGTCTTTCCTTCGCTTTATGAAGGATTTGGTTTACCTCCTTTAGAGGCCATGGCCTGCGGGGCGCCGGTCGTAGCGGCTAATAACTCTTCTATTCCCGAAATTGCCGGCGATGCCGCGCTGTTTTTTCAGGCGGAAGACGCGACAGGCATAGCCAGCGTGATAGCTAAAGTGCTAGCAGATGAGACTTTGCGGCTAGATTTAATCAAAAAGGGTTATCAACATGTTTCCACTTTTTCATGGGAAAAGTGTGCCCGGCAGACGACAGGGGCTTATAAATACTCAGCTTTAGTCTAATAATGCTGATGAGGAATTTTACTAACATGCGCATTTTGTTAGACCAGGCAGTTCATGATCATCGCAACAAGGGCAATAATGCCCTGTTAGAAGTTGCATTGCATCGGTTCAAAGGTTATTGGCCAGACGCTTCGCTTGAAGTGTTGTCAATCTCTCCCCATTTTTGCCGGGTGTATATTCCAGGCACCTGCCCAATTTCCCCTTATGGTCTGTGGGAAAACGGAAAAAGTCTAGAAAAGATGCATCGTTATATGCCCACGATGATGTGGCAACTCTTGTTTGAGACACGAGAGCGACTCCAACACAATTCTGGAATCACTTCCTCTGCCAGGGAATTGCGCCAATTGATAGCTTCGCCACGGAAACACGATGCCCCCCAACATGATGAAGAACAGGCGGATGAAATAGAGCGAAGTGTAGATCCAATGACTGCCGATCAATCAGTAGCCGAACCTGCGACGCCGTATAGTCGAATTGCCGACTATGATCTTTACGTACCAACTGGTGGTGGTTACATGTGTGACTTTGATCAGCGTTTCCTCTATTCAATGTTTGATCGCCTGGAAGCCGCTGTGAATTGTGGTGTACCGACTGTTATGGTAGGGCAGGGCATTGGCCCAATTGAGGACCCAAACCTGCGCGCCAGGGCCAGAGAAGTTCTGCCCATGCTGGATTACATTATGATTCGTGAAGAGCGTGTGGCCCGCCCCTTGTTGGATTTATTGAATGTACCGCAACATAAAGCGATTATGACTGGAGATGACGCCATAGAGCTTGCCTATCAGGTGCGCAAGAACGAACAGGGTACAGGAATCGGCTTGAGCTTGCGGGTGGCTGCGTATACCCAGGTAAATGACCAGCATGTCAACGCCATTCATCCCGTGATATTGAGGGCGGCCCAAAAATATGGCGCAGAGTTAATTGCCGCGCCAATTGATGTTAATGAGGCCGACATTCAGTACATTGAAGCAATGATGAAGGGGCACAATAAACGTTCGTCGAGTTGGATGCGGTTCGAGTCAACAGCACACTTGATCAATCGCATCAGTCGCTGTCGTATTATGATCACCGGCACTTTCCATGGGGCAGTTTTTGCTTTGGGTCAGGGGATTCCCGTCATTGCTTTGGCAAAGTCTGTGGAATATACCAATAAGCTGGTGGGGTTGACGACAGAATATGGTGAGGAAGGGTGCCAGGTAATTGACTTGAGTGAGGCAAACATGCCGCAAAAGATGGAAGAAGCCATTGAGCGGGCCTGGGCAGCAGCAGAACGGTTACGGCCGTATCTCTTGCAACAGTCAAAACGCCAGATCGACCTTGGCCATGCCGCTTACCAGAAAATTTTTGACCTGGTTGAAATGAGGCGACAGGAAAAACACCGTGTCAGCATTAACTAGAAGACTGAGACATGCGATGTGGGTGTTAAATGGGTACATCGGTCGGACGGTATCCGTTGACATCCCAGAAAAAGTCACGGTTTTGATCACCTACTATCATCCATCACGAATGGAGCAGATTGATCCACAGCTTCGCAACATCTTGAAGTGTAACTTTGTAGATAGGTTGGTCATTTCCAATCATAACCCAGATATCAACATTGAAGAAAAGGTGAAAATTAAGGACAAACGCTTACACTTCATCAGTCAATCAATTAGGCGTGGCTGTGGTTATCGTTGGATTGTGGCAAATGAGCTAAACCCAGAGTATTTAATTGTAGTGGATGACGACATCTTGTTTTTTCCTGCACAGCTTGCCAGACTGTTCAAGCGTCTGGTTGCAGAACCTATGATGCCACATGGCATAACCGGTATGCTAAAACCGGAAGACCATGAATTAGAATATCACGAAAAAAAGGATATGACGGTAGATTTTTTGTGTGAGGCATATGCTGTAACGGGAGAACAGGTCAGCCGGTACATGGAACTGAGAAGATTGGTTGGTGCCAAAGATGGTATGCTTGAAATGATTGACTCAGCGGCCGATTTCATGCTCATTAGCCGCACCGGAAGCTACAAGCCCAAGATTCATAACGTTGGCCGTCTTTTCAAGTCTGATACTTTTAAGCAGGTTGGTGTGGCCGTTCATAAAAATGATGGGTTTGACAAGGTTGTGCTGGAAGTGGGGCACGTATTAAATGGTGTTGAAATTCAAGACAGTAAAGAGCCACGTGTTGCCGCCTCACTCGTATGACTATAGAAGTCATCAATGGAAACGTACCGAACTTTGCTTTGGGGCGGATAAGGAGTAGAACTTGACACAGAAAAAACCGCGCGTGAGCATTGGTCTGCCTGTATTTAATGGGGAACGCTTCCTGGAAGAGACGCTAGATTCTATCCTTGCTCAGACCTTCTCCGATTTTGAGCTTGTTATATCTGATAATGCGTCTACAGATAGGACGAAGGAAATATGTGAAGGCTATGCTGCCCAAGATGAGCGGGTGAAATACTTTCGTAGCGCGCGGAATTTGGGTGTGGCCCCAAACTACAATCGCGCGTTCATATTATCATCTGGCGAGTATTTCAAATGGGCAGATTATGATGATCCTCTGGCCCCGGATTTCATTTTAAGGTGCGTGGAAGTTCTAGACAATCATCCAGAAGTCGCGGTGTGTTTCCCGAAGGCAAAATTCATAGATGAGAATGGAACTTTTATCAGCGAGTATGACCCGTTGCCAGATACCAGTTCTCCAGAACCACATATTCGTTTTGGCAAACTATTGTTGGACCATGACCATCGGTTGGCTCAAGCGTCAGGCATGATGCGCTCTGATCTGGTAAGGAAGACGATTCTGCATGGGAGCTATCCTTGTTCCGATGAAGTCCTTATGGCACATATGAGCTTGTTAGGAAGTTGCTATGAGATTCCTGAGCGGCTGTTTTATCTTCGTTATCATCCCTATATGTCATCGAAGGGGGTGCTTGCTTCTGAACGATCTCGTGTGTTGTTTTTTGATAGCTCGTTGAAGGATCAGGCCGTTTTGATTAAGTGGCTCTATTTTAAGGATTGTTTTCGGGCTATTCATAACGCGCCTATCAGCATGTACCAACGAATGCGGTGTTATCCACATGTGATTCGTTGGGCTATCAAACCACAGAATTTCAAATCGCTAGTGAAAGACATTTTGTTGGGAATTCATAAACGAATTCCCTTGTTCCCACGGCTTTATCAGGAAACGATAGACGCCGCTAACAAACCTCATCATTATAATTAAAAAGCGTTGTGGAGGATATCATGCGCATACTTGTAACAGGCCATAATGGCTATATTGGGCCGGTGATGACTTCTATGCTCCTGGCAGAGGGGTATGAAGTGACCGGGCTGGACACTGATTTTTTTACGGGGTGCAACTTTAATGACAGCGCCCCGGATATTCCGCAGGTGCAGAAGGATATTCGTGATGTGGAGGTGACCGATCTGGAAGGTTTTGACGCCGTTATTTTTCTAGCGGCGCTTTCTAACGATCCTATCGGCAATCTGAACCCAGATTTGACGTATGAGATCAACCATCGCGCTTCGGTACGAGTGGCGGAACTGGCGAAGCAGGCGGGCGTTGGGCGCTTTCTTTTTGCTTCTTCATGCAGTCTCTACGGTGCGGCTGCCGGGGAGGATGCGCTGGATGAAGAAGCGGATTTTAACCCGGTGACGCCTTACGGTGTGACCAAGGTTTTGTTTGAGCAAGACGTGAGCAAACTGGCGGATGAACATTTCAGCCCGGTTTTTTTGCGCAATGCCACGGCTTATGGTGTTTCACCCCATCTGCGTTTTGGCCTGGTGCTGCATGACCTGGTGGCCCTGGCCCATACCACCGGCCTGGTTTATCTCAAAAGTGATGGTACACCCTGGCGTCCCATTATCCACATTGAAGATATTTCCCGCGCTTTTATTGCCGCTCTGCGCGCCCCGCGGGAGGTGGTGCATAATCAGGCGTTTAACGTGGGGATTTCTTCGGAGAATTACCAGATTCGGGACCTGGCCGAAATTGTGCGTGAAGTGGTGCCCAACTGCCGCATTGAGTATGCACCGGATGCGGGGCCAGATAAACGCTCGTATCGAGTGGATTTCAGCAAGATTCAGCGGATGCTGCCAGAGTTTAAGCCGCAGTGGAATGCGCGGCTGGGCGCACAGGAATTGTATGACGCTTTCTTGCGCGCGGAGTTGACCTATGCCGATTATGAAGCGCCAACATTTAAGCGGTTGGACCGCATTAAGGAATTGTTGGATGCCGGACAATTAGATATGAATTTGCGCTGGACGGAAAAAGTCGCAGTTTAGGAGATTGATTTAGAAATGACCGTATTGGAGCAATCATTAACAGAACAGACAAGTGTGCATGTGGGCGGTTTCCATTGCCGTTTTTGCGGCGCTCCGTTACACCATACTTTTGTAGACCTGGGCATGTCGCCCTTGTGTGAGAGTTACGTCAGCGCCGAAATGGTGAATCAGATGGAGCCGTTTTACCCGCTGCATGTGTATGTGTGTACGGAATGTTTTCTGGTGCAGTTGGAAGAGTTCGTTAGCCCGGAGCATATCTTTACCGAGTATGCTTACTTTTCTTCGTATGCCGATTCCTGGTTGCAGCACGTGAAGGCGTACAGTGACCTGATGGTGGAACGGTTTGGCCTGAATGAAAAGAGCCATGTGGTGGAGGTGGCCAGTAACGATGGCTATTTGCTGCAATACTTTGTGGCTAAAAATATCCCGTCGTTGGGCGTGGAACCGGCGGCTAATGTGGCCAAGGTGGCGATTGAGAAGGGCGTACCGACGCGGGTTGAGTTTTTTGGTGTGGACTGCGCGCGGCGCATGGTAGCCGAAGGGCTGTCAGCCGACCTGATTGCTGGCAATAATGTGCTGGCCCAGGTGCCGGATTTGAACGATTTTGTGGCCGGACTGAAGATTTTGCTCAAGCCACAAGGGGTGATTACCATTGAGTTTCCCCATCTGATGTGCCTGGTGGCCGAAAACCAGTTTGACACCATTTACCACGAGCATTTCTCTTATTTTAGTTTTATTACCGCCCAAAAAATCTTCGCCGCCCACGGTCTCACCCTTTTTGACGTGGAGGAACTGCCTACCCATGGTGGCTCGTTGCGCATTTACGCCTGCCATGATGACGATACCAGCAAAGAAGTCAGCGCCCGCGCGGTTGAATTGCAAAACCGAGAAGTGGCAGCCGGCCTGATGGACATGGCTTACTATTCCTCTTTTGAGGAACAGGTGAAAGAGACCAAACGCAAATTGCTGGAGTTTCTCATCCAGGCCAGACGCGCCGGTAAGACGGTGGTGGGGTATGGCGCGCCGGGAAAGGGGAACACGTTACTGAATTACTGTGGCATTCGTACCGACTTCCTGGACTATACCGTTGACCGGAATCCATACAAACAGGGGAAATTCCTGCCGGGTACGCACATTCCCATTTACCATCCTGACAAAATCGCCGAGACACGGCCAGATTATGTGCTGATTTTGCCCTGGAACTTTAAGGACGAAATTATGGCCCAAATGGCCTTTATTCAGGAGTGGGGCGGTCAGTTTGTAGTACCCATTCCCGAAGTACAGGTGTCTGGATGATCTTTCAGGAAACGCCGCTGGCAGGCGCTTATGTCATTGACATCGAGCGTCTGGAGGATGAGCGCGGTTTTTTTGCCCGCACCTGGTGCCAGCGGGAATATACAGAACATGGCCTGAGCCCACGCCTGGCGCAGTGCAGTATCTCTTTTAATAAACAGAAAGGGACCCTGCGCGGGATGCACTACCAGCTGCCGCCTTATGCGGAAGCGAAGGTGGTGCGCTGTACCAGGGGGGCGATTTTTGACGCAATCATTGATTTGCGCCCGGAATCACCCACGTACAAACAGCACTTTGGCCTGACGCTGACGCCGGAATCGCGGACGATGCTTTATGTGCCGGAGGGTTTTGCCCATGGCCTACTGACGCTGGAAGATAATACGGAAGTGCTGTACCTGATCTCTGAGTTTTATGCGCCGGATTATGCGCGGGGTTTTCGTTGGAATGACCCGACGTTTGCTATTGAGTGGCCGGCGGCGGTGCAGGTGATTTCGGAGCGGGACGCCGGTTATCCTGATTTTGTAGGGTTGTGATCCGCGAAGGATGCGAAGAGCGCGAAGGTTCAATTGAGGAATCTTCGCGCTTTTGTTTTGCTTATTTGTGAACGCGATGTCTGATTATTCGATAACGTCAGTAGTAGAAATGTCAGTAGAAGAGCGGGTAGGGCGGGAGATGCATGCGCTGATGGCGGAGTTGTATCCCATTTGCCGCAGTATTACCGGCGATGGGGTAAGGCAGTCGCTGGCGATTTTGGGACGACACATTCCTTTGCAGATTGAGGAGGTGGCGAGCGGCACGGCCGTGTTCGATTGGGCCGTTCCCAACGAATGGAATATCTGGGACGCCTGGGTCAAAAATGCGGTCGGGGAGAAGGTGATTGATTTCCAGCAGTGCAATCTGCACGTCCTCAATTACAGCGTGCCCATACACCGCCGCGTTTCCCTGGGCGAACTTCAGGAACATCTCCACTCCCTGCCTGAATATCCCGACTGGATTCCCTACCGCACCTCCTATTACCGTGAAAATTGGGGGTTTTGTCTCAGTGACCGGGTACGCCAAAGCCTGCCGGAAGGGGAGTATGAGGTCTTTATTGACGCCACGTTGGCGCCGGGCCATTTGACCTATGGCGAATACTATTTGCCGGGTGAGAGCGAGGACGAGATTTTGCTCTCCTGCCATAGCTGCCACCCCTCGCTGGCCAACGATAACCTGGCCGGTATGGCCGTAGCTACCTTTCTGGCCAAAGCATTGCAAGAGAAGAAGCGACGATATAGCTATCGCTTCTTGTTCATTCCCGGCACCATCGGCTCCATCACCTGGCTGGCGCGGAATGAAGATCGTGTCTCGCGCATTAAACATGGCCTGGTGCTGGCCTGTGTGGGGGATCCGGGGCATCTAACATACAAACGCAGCCGCCGGGGAAATGCGGAAATTGACCGGGCGGTTATTCATGTGTTGCGGCAGGCCGCACGGCCGTATGACGTGGTAGATTTCTCGCCCTATGGTTATGATGAACGCCAATACTGCTCGCCCGGTTTTAACCTGGCGGTGGGCAGCCTGACGCGCACGCCACACGGCCGTTATCCCCAATACCATACCTCCGCCGATAACCTCGACCTGGTGCAGCCGGAATATCTGGCCGACTCCTTTGCCACTTATCTGGCGGTGCTGGACGTGCTGGAAAAGAATAAAACCTACCTGAACACCAACCCCAAATGTGAACCACAATTAGGCAAAAGAGGGTTATATGGCGCTTTGGGTGGCTTGCAAGATACCAGGGAAAGAGAAATGGTAATGTTGTGGGTGTTAAATCTAGCCGACGGGACCCACACCCTGCTGGACATGGCCGAACGCGCCGGCACAAGTTTTGCGTTGGTTAGCCAGGTGGCGTCTGTGTTAGAGGCGCATGGATTGTTAACGGCCGTAGCACCCGACTAACCTGAATTGGAGGAGTTCGCACGCCCACGTGCGAACGAGCAGCACGAGGGCGTGCTGTTCTCCTCGCTCCACAAATTTAGTTTGTTGAGGAAGTAGCCTGAGAAGGAATTCGTCACATGACACAAACAGCAGAACTGATCACCAACTTCAGCCGCTCTAAAGCGTTGCAGCAAAAGAGCCACGCCCTCATTCCCGGCGGTGCGCACACCTACGCTAAAGGGGACGACCAATACCCGGAAAATGCTCCCGGCTTTATTGTGCGCGGCAAAGGCAGCCACGTGTGGGATGTGGATGGCAATGAATTTATCGAATATGGCATGGGGTTACGCTCGGTCACGCTGGGCCATGCTTATGATCCGGTGGACGAGGCCGCTTACCGACAAATGCGGCAGGGTATCAACTTCACCCGCCCGGCGCCCATTGAAGTTGAATGCGCCGAAAAGCTGCTCAGCCTCATCCCCGGTGCGGAAATGGTGAAGTTTGCCAAAAACGGTTCCGATGTGACCACCGCGGCTATCAAACTGGCGCGCGCGTACACCGGGCGAGACCTGGTGGCCATTTGTGTAGATCACCCCTTTTTCTCGGTAGATGACTGGTTTATTGGGCACACGGCGATGAATGCGGGTATCCCTACGGCCGTGCAGCAGCTTACCGTTACCTTCCAATACAATAATCTGGACAGCGTGCGTACCCTTTTCGCCCAATACCCCGGCCAGATCGCCTGCCTGATCATGGAGCCGGAGAAAAACGATCCGCCCGCCGATAATTTCCTGCATGAAACCCGCCGTCTGTGCCATGAAAACGGCGCGCTATTTATTCTGGATGAAATCATCACCGGCTTCCGCCACCACCTGGGCGGCGGACAAACGCTCTACAACGTGGAGCCAGACCTTTCCACCTTTGGCAAAGCGATGGCCAATGGCTTCTCCGTTGCCGCTCTGGTGGGCAAAAAAGAGTTTATGCAGCGCGGCGGCTTATACCATGACGCCGAGCGCGTCTTTTTGCTCTCCACCACCTATGGCGCGGAGACCCACGCGCTGGCAGCCGCGCTGGCGACCATGCAAATTTACGAAGAAGAACCCGTCATCGCCCACCTGCACCGGCAGGGCGAACGGTTAGCCCATGGCATCAACGCCATCGTGGACGAACTCAATTTGGGTGATTATTTTGGTCTTTTGGGCAAACCGTGCAATCTGGTTTATTACACCAGGGACGAGCAAAAACAGCCCTCCCAGGCTTACCGTGCCTTGTTTATGCAAGAAACGATCAAACGGGGCCTCATCCTGCCCTCGCTCATCATCAGCTATTCGCACAACGATGCCGACGTGGACCACACGGTCAGCGCCATTGGCGAAGCCCTGGCGGTGTATCGCCTGGCGTTGGCAGAGGGCGTGGAGAAATACCTGGACGGCCGTCCCGTCAAACCCGTCTTTCGCAAACATAACTAACAGTGGGGCGATTAGCCAGATCGCCCTCAGGAGACGTCTGATGAAAGTTGTTTTATTTTGTGGGGGATTAGGTACGCGCCTGCGCGAGTATTCCGAGACCATCCCCAAACCAATGGTAGACATCGGCTACCGCCCCATTATCTGGCACCTGATGAAATACTACGCCCACTTCGGCCACAAGGATTTCATTTTATGCCTGGGTTACCGGGGCGATTACATCAAACGCTACTTCCTGGAATATGACGAATGTCTCTCCAACGATTTTGTCATGTCTGAGGGAGGGCGTTCGGTGCAGTTGCACAACACCGACATCTCCGAATGGACGATCACCTTCGTGGATACCGGGCTGCACAGCAACATTGGGCAACGGCTGAAAGCGGTGCAAAAATATCTGGAAGGCGAAGAGATGTTCATGGCCAACTATACCGATGGCCTGAGCGACCTGAATTTAGACCACTACCTGGAATTTTTCAAAGCCCAAAACAAAGTGGCGAGTTTTTTGTCGGTACGGCCGTCGCAATCCTTCCATCACGTCACCGAAGCTGAAAACGGTCTGGTCACCAGCATCGAAGCCATTGACCGGGGCGACTTTTGGATCAACGGCGGCTACTTCATCCTCCGTCCGGCCATTTTCGACTACATTCAGGATGGCGAGGAAATGGTGATGCAGCCCTTCCAACGTCTGATTGCCGAGCAGCAGTTAGTGACCTACCGTAACCCCAATTTCTGGGCCTGCATGGATACGTTCAAAGAGAAAACGATGTTTGATGATATGGTCGCCCGCGCCGAAATGCCCTGGGCCGTATGGGAAACGCCGCCGGCCATGCCCACCAAACGTATTCGCACCCAGATCGAAAAAACAAACGGCAATCAGGTAATGCTGGATCGCTCTAACCTGGTGGCCCATTATCGGCGTCAGGAATAGTCAATCCAGACATCCGATTTTTTTTGAAAAAATCGGATGTCTTACTCACACGAGTGCAATAAAAAATGCTGACGTTTCAATTAAACTTTCAGCCGGGCACACCCCCCCAAATTTTATGCCTGGGTGCGCATAGTGATGATATTGAAATTGGCTGCGGTGGTACCATCTTGCGTCTGCTCGCAGAGTACCCTGATCTCCGCGTGCATTGGATTGTATTCAGCGCCACGGAAAGCCGGCGGCAGGAGGCCGTTGCCAGCGCCCACCAATTTTTGGAGAAAGCGGCGCACAAAGAAGTTGTGGTTAAGGATTTTCAGGATGGCTTTTTTCCCTACATGGGTGCGGACGTCAAACGGTATTTTGAGGAGTTAAAACAAACTACATCACCCGATCTGATTTTTACCCATTGTCGCCATGACTTGCACCAGGATCATCGCTTGCTGAACGAATTAACCTGGAACACCTTTCGCGATCATTTGATCCTGGAATACGAAATCCCCAAATATGATGGCGACCTGGGTACACCTAACGTCTTTGTGCCGCTCAGTAAACAAATCGCCGCAAACAAAATTGCCTGTTTACAGCAACATTTTCAGACGCAGGCTAACAAACATTGGTTTACAGACCGTTTATTTGAATCCATCATGGCCCTGCGCGGCATTGAGTCCCGCGCCCCAGAGGGGTATGCAGAGGCTTTTTACGGCCGTAAAATAATCCTTTAAGGAGTTGAATTGAAATGAATCCTAAAACAATCGCCCGCGACGGTGTGAACTCGATGCTTGGCGCATTTAATCTCAAATTAGTGCGGCGCAAGGCCTATTACGCCGATTACCGGGATTATATCCCCCTGCAAGAAATGGTAGATGGGGCACAACAAGCGGGCATGTCGGTGGGGGATTACATTGATACCCGGCATAACGTACCCGGCGCGACACAGGCTACCATTGATCAAATGGCCGCTTTGGGCGCTTTTAATACAAAGATTGATCGCGTGTGTGAAATTGGCCCTGGCTCCGGTCGTTACCTGGAAAAAATTGTGCAGGCCTACCGGCCATCTTATTATGAAATCTATGAAACGGCCGACGAGTGGGCCGACTGGTTGATTGAAAAATATGGCGTCACCCGCCAGCCCGCGGACGGCACCACTTTGGCGGCGACACCCTCAAATTCAATTGATCTGGTGCATAATCATAAAGTTCTTCCCGGCCAACCATCGGTAGTGATCCTGCGCTATTTCTTAGAAATGATGCGCGTGGTGCGCAAAGGTGGCAAAATTGCCTTCGATATTGTGACCGAAGATTGTATGCGTGATGACATTGTGGATGCCTGGTTAAGCACCGGCGCCGGGTACCAGCACTATCCATGCCTGGTACCCAAACAATTCACCATTGATTTCTTTTGCTCACGGGGCTTTTCGTTTGATGGTGATTTTTTAATCCCCATGAAGCCCGGTATGACTAACTATTTACTGTTTACAAAAGTCGAGTCGGTCTAATTGGCAGGTGCCGCTGAAAGATTAGACCTGGGGAGAAAAGCAAGATGAGTGTGGGGAAAAGTTTAGATGGACAGGCAAATGGGGAACGGCCGTTGCCCCAGACATTGCCCTTAACACAACCTTCCAGCAAAAAATGGTGGCACCGTAAGTCGGGCGTGAACCAATCTGGGAAGCCACGCCTTTGGCGTCGTATACTTCGCTCACCAATTACCTGGGTCATTGGCCTGGTGACCTTGTTCGTTTTTGGTGCGGCTTTGTTTGTAGCCGTGGCTGCGTTGCATCCGTCTCTCTATGACTGGTTTCGTCCTTCACGTTATACAGGTGGGCAGCATACGGCCGTGACTACGCTCCAATCAGAAAATGCAATAGGAGGCGCCACCGGCCCCCTGTTTGTACACCCAACCAATCCGCGCTACTTCACCGATGGCACTGGCCGTGCTATTTACCTGACCGGTACGCACACCTGGGCCAACTTTCAAGACAGCGGCGCCACGGACCCGCCGGAAGTGTTTGACTACACGGGCTATCTCGATTATCTGGAAGCGCGAAACCATAACTTTTTCCGTCTGTGGGAGTGGGAGCAGGCAAAATGGGGGCCGTGGTTGTCAGATGAAATTTACTTCGGTCCCATGCTGTACCCCCGAACCGGGCCAGGGACGGCATTGGATGGCAAACCTAAGTTTGACGTCACCCAATTCAATCAGGCCTATTTTGATCGCATGCGCGAGCGGGTGATCCAGGCCGGTGACCGGGGTATGTATGTTTCTATCATGTTGTTTGACGGCTGGGCCATTGAAGATAAAGGATTAGGTGGTGGCAACCCCTGGTTAGCTCATCCCTTCAATGCCAGTAACAACATCAATGGCATTAACGGCGATCCCAACAATGACAACCAGGGGCATGAGGTTCACTCTATGCAAATCCCGGCCGTTACCGCTCTCCAGGAAGCCTATGTTCGCAAGGTTATTGATACAGTTAATGACCTGGATAATGTATTGTACGAAATAAGCAATGAAAGTCATGGTGGTTCCTGGGACTGGCAATATCACATGATCAACTTCATCAAAGATTACCAGAACACACTCCCACAACAGCATCCGGTGGGTATGACAGTCCCCTGGCCCGGTGGCGACAACAGCGTCTTATTTAACAGCCCGGCTGATTGGATTTCTCCCAACAATTACTTCGATCCTCCTGTATCGGATGGTAGTAAAGTCATTATTTCCGACACCGATCACATCTGGGGCATTGGCGGTGATCGGGAATGGGTATGGAAAAGTTTTGTCAGAGGCCACAACCCTATCTTCATGGATCCCTACAACTGTTCACCGGTTTGGCCACCCAATCCCTGTAATCCAGACGACCCGGAATGGGTTAGCTTGCGACTGAATATGGGATATACACACGCTTACGCCAACCGCATAAACCTGGCCGCTATGACACCACGTGGCGATTTATGTTCTACACAATACTGTCTGGCTAATCCCGTTGCCTCCGGCGCAGAATATCTGGTTTATCTACCGGTGGGCAGTACAGTAACAGCCCTGCTTGAACGAGCCGGAGTAGATAGAAGTCCTTCCCTTTACTTGCCCGGGGATAGCGCCACCACAGTTGATTTAACCAATACTCCTGGTGAACTGGCTGTTGAATGGTTCAATCCTGCTTCTGGCGCCGTGATAGACGGCGGTACGGTCAATGGCGGTGCTGTCCGCTCTTTTACGGCGCCATTTAGCGGAGATGCTGTACTTTACCTGTACCAATCAACTGAAGATACCACGCCACCACAAATATCTCAGGTTGCCGCCGCAGCTTTAGACGTTACGGCCCAGATTAGCTGGGTAACGGATGAACCGGCAACCCGTCAGGTTGTTTATGGCCTCACGCCAACTCCAAATATAAGCACAACTCTGATGACGAATTTGGCTACGTCTCACCAGGTAAACCTTTCGGGGTTAACCCCGGCAACTACTTACTATTATCGGGTTTACTCTGAAGATGCACAGGGCAACCAGGCCGCATCAGAGATTTTTACCTTTACCACGTTAGCAGTGGAAGATGTTAGTCGTGTTTTCCTGGCATACGTAAGCCGCCAGAGCCAGGCTGTCACCCAATCTGTTACATCATGTCCTGAACAATGAGGTTTTCACGGAAAGATAACTGGTAAGGCATGGCGGGTATTCTTGCCCGGTGTTCAAGGTCATTCACCTCATTGGATGGGGATAAAACTGGTGAATGACAGTTGAAAGCTGATGCAAGTCGTTCAAATCTGCATCTCGCCTAGAAAAACTAAAGGAGAATTGCATGTTGAAAACCCGCCTGCGCCTCATTGGCGTATTTGTTTTGCTCGGTTTGTTCTTGCTGTACTTTATTTCTTCTCAAAGTTATGCCCAATCAGCCTCCACCTCAGAGCTTGTCACCTGGACGTGTACCGGCAGCCCCTGCCCGTGGGGTAATTCTCTAAATGGACAGGCTCTTGTCTGGTCGGCCAATCTGGAACCCTTGAGCAATCGTCTAGGCTACACGGTTTCTGCCGGTATTTATCTGCCAGAAAGTGTGGCCACAGACATGACCTTAACCATCCAATCTGGCTTGGTTGGGATATATGCCGGTCTCCCCGATGCGGCATCGCATCGCTTATTAACCACGCTGTCTACGGGCCAATCGGCTGTGATTACGGGGCTGGCGGCTGGCGAGGTTATCAGTGTGCAAAGTAGCCAAGGGCCATTTGCGTATACGTTGGTTTTACCTGGCGCTGAGCCAACATTGACGCCCACACCTTTACCCTCATTAACACCCACGGCGACGGCTACGCTCCCGGCGGGGTCGGATAGTTCACAGAGTGTCACCTGGACGTGTACTGGCAGCCCGTGCCCGTGGGGCAGCCCCCTCAATGGGCAGGCGCTCGTATGGCCTGGTGAGTTGGGGGCCGTGTCCAATCGTTTAGGTTATACGGTGTCGGCCGGTATTTACCTGCCACAGAATGTGGCAACCGGTATGACAATTGCCGTTACTTCGGGTGCGGCAGCCATCTACGCGGGTTTGCCTGATGCTGAATCTCATCGTCTGGTGTCAACATTATCCGCAGGTCAATCTGTGGTGATTACCGCTCTAGCTATTGGGGAAGTGATCAGTGTGCAGGGCAGTCAAGGTACATTTGTTTATATGCTGACCATGCCTGATCCTAACCCGACTCCGTCCCCCACAACGACATCATCGCCTACACCAACGGCCACACCTACCGCGACAGCAACTGAGCCGGCCCCACCGGATACCTCTCAGGCTGTCACCTGGACGTGTACCGGTACTCCTTGCCCCTGGGGCAGCCCCTTAAGTGGGCAGGCATTGGTATGGCCTGAGTCTCTGGGGGCGGTGTCTAATCGGTTAGGTTATACGGTATCGGCCGGCATTTATCTGCCGGAAAGCACGGCAGCCGGTATGACGGTGGCCGTTACTTCGGGTACAGCAACTATTTATGCAGGTTTGCCTGATGCTGCGTCTCACCGTCTGGTAGCCGCTCTGTCCGCCGGTCAATCACACGTGCTGGTGGGGTTGGCCTCCGGGGAAGTGGTTAGTGTGCAGAGCAGTCAGGGGACATTTACCTATGCTCTGACGGTGGGTGGGCCGACGCCGACGGCGACGCCGGGCGCCTGTGTGGACCCGACCACATGCAGCCCTGTTTCCGCCATCCAATCTTATTGGCGTTGCAATACAGATGGTTGTGCAGACACGGATTGGATTAGCGCCGTGATCGCCTGGCCCGAGTGGTCGGCTTTTGAGAGTAACGCGCGCGCGGGCAATCAGTCGAGAACGGTCTATTCGTTTGCCGGTGAGATGCTTTATCCTTACATGGGGGCATGGGCAGATGGGTGCCAGGTCACGGCCGTGTCCGGTACCGTCCTGATCATTGAATGGCAGCGGGGTACGGAAATCTGGCGTGAAACTTACCTGGAACCCGGTGAAAGCCATACGATTGACCTGATTCACCCGGAAGACAACGCCATGATCGAGGGGCCAGACTACTCGCCAGGATTCAGCGTCACGTTGGAAAATTGTACGCCGCAGGTCATTGATAAAACGGTCCCCCCAACGCCGCCGCCAACTGGCACACCGGCGCCTACGAGTACGCCAGCCCCCACCGGTACGCCAAATCCCGAAATAGATTTTCCGACGACGGCCGTTGTTGATGATTTCAACCGCGCCGATGAAACACTTGGCAATAACTGGAGTGGCGACACAAGCCATTATGCGATTGTGGCAAACCAACTAACAGTTGGCGCCGGCGAGGATGTTTACTGGAATGCCACCACCTATGGCGCAAACCAGGAAGTCTACGTCACATTGACCACCATTGATACCAGTGCTGCTGAAATCAACCTCGTCTTAAAATCTCAAAGCAGCACGGGTTTCGGCACCGGGCAAATCGCCGTTGTGTATGACCCTGTAAACAGTCTGATTCAGGTATGGACGTATCATCTGAGCCAGGGGTGGGTACAGCGTGGGGGGGACATCCCGGCCACTCTGGCAGATGGCGATCAATTTGGCGCGCGGGCGTGGGAAAACGGTCAGGTTGATGTGTTCCATAATGGTGTGTTATTGGCCTCCAGAGATGTGACAGGTTGGCCTTATTACACGGCCGGCGGTCACATTGGCCTGTTCATGGTCAGCGCCAGTTCTGCCGTCCTGGATGATTTTGGTGGAGGCACGGTAGTAACGCCATAGCACCTCAACAAGTTACTTTTGCCAGGTGAGGAGAGCAGCACACCCTCATGTTGCTCGTTCGCACAAGGGCGTGCAAACTCCTCAAATTCTGGTTGGTGGGACACTCATAACCCCGCAATTAAAAGCAGGCCGGTCACAAACCGGCCTGTTTTTTTGTGTATAGACAGTGAGTAAGATTGTAGGTGAATGCAGAATGAGGTAATTGTTAAGCGATCCGGCTTCTTCTGGTCTATTTGCCAACCATTGAGTATCCTCAATGAGTACTGAATTCGATCAAAGTTGTGTGATAAATTCCTGCTCTTGGAACCCCGCGCAGCAAATTAACCAGGTCAAACGAAGGATAAGAATAGGGATAGGTATATGCGATCGCTGAGAATCACTGGTTGCTTGTTGTCAAAATTATTCAGACGCTCCCGCGTGCATGGGTTATCCATTATTTTGCTGTTGGTGGCAGTCCATAGTCTGGTCACTACGAATGGGAAGGGAGGAGCGCACACAGGTCAAATTTTTGCGCAGACAGATCATGCGCTCACGCAAACCGACTTGCTCGATCAAAACATCCTGACGGATTTCGTAACATTACCACAAACCAGCCGTCAGGCGATGGTGACCGGGCCGCTGACTGTTCATCCGACCAACCCCCGTTATTTCTCTGATGGGTCCGGTAAAGCCATTTTTCTTACCGGGTCTCACACCTGGGCTAATTTTCAAGACAACGCCGGGTCAGATCCGCCGCCGCCATTTGACTATACTGCATATCTTGATTTTATGGTGGAAAACAACCACAACTTTATGCGGTTGTGGACCTGGGAACAGGCAAAGTGGGGGGGCTGGTTCAACGGCGATATTTATTTTGCCCCTTCGATGTATCAGCGCACCGGGCCGGGAACTGCTTTGGATGGGAAGCCAAAATTCAACGTTACTCTCTTTGATCAGGCTTATTTTGATCGGCTACGGCAGCGGGTTATCGAAGCGAATAACAGAGGCATTTATGTCTCAATTATGCTTTTTGATGGGTGGAGTATTGAGGACAAAAATTACGGCGGCCTAAATCCCTGGTCTGGGCATCCGTATCATGCTTCTAACAATATCAACGGCATTAATGGTGACCCCAATAATGACGGCGAGGGGCATGAGGCGCATACCCTGGCGGTACCGGCGATTATGGCGCTGCAAGAACAGTATGTCCGCCAGGTCATTGATACGGTCAATGATCTGGATAATGTGCTTTTTGAGATCAGCAATGAAAGCCATGGTGAAGCCACTCCGTGGCAATACCATATGATCAATTATATAAAAAGCTATGAGGCCACAAAGCCGAAGCAGCATCTGGTGGGCATGACGGTGGAATGGCCGAATGGTAATAATGCCGAATTATTTGCCAGCCCGGCCGATTGGATTTCCCCCAATGATGTTGGCGGTTATATGGATAATCCCCCGGCGGCAACTGGGGAGAAGGTCATTATTTCGGATACGGATCATTTGTGGGGGATCGGCGGGAATCGGCAGTGGGCCTGGAAGAGTTTCACGCGGGGGCTGCACATGATCTTTATGGATCCGTATGACTGCTCGCCGGTCTGGCCGCCCTATCCCTGTAACCCGAATACCGGGGATTGGGTCAGTTTGCGTCAAAATATGGGGTATATCCTGAGTTACGCTGACCGGATGAATCTGGCGGCGATGGTTCCCAGAAATGACCTGGCAAGCACCGGCTATTGCCTGGCCAATGCGGTTTCTAACGGCGCTGAATATCTGGTTTATTTGCCACAGGGGGGTACGATCCAGGTGAATTTGTCGGCTGCCAGCGGGGAGTTATTGGTGGAGTGGCTGAACCCGGCTACCGGTGCCGTACAGGCTGGCTCGCCGGTGATGGGAGGGGCAACGCGCAGTTTAACGGCTCCTTTTAGCGGCGATGCCGTTCTTTACATCTACGCTCCGCTACCGACACCGACAGCCACGGCTACGGCCACCAACACGGCTACGGCCACCAACACGCCTACGGCCACCAATACGCCTACGGCCACCAATACGCCTACGGGCACACTCAGCCCCACGCCGACGTTTACCGGGACAGCCACCAATACGCCTACAGGTACACTCAGCCCAACACCGACAAACACAGCGACAGCAATTCATTCAGCCACGCCTACCGGTACGTTGACGGTGACGCCCACGCCAGACAATACGCCGGTTTATACACCAACGGTGACGCCAACGAATTCGTCTTGTAATGATTCCACGCCAACAATGACCGCTACGCCAGAAAACGCCACGCCGGCCAGCACGCCAACTGTGCCGTCAGGAGGTAAGCACATCTTGTTCTTGCCGCTCGTCGTCTGTCCGTGAATGTTACGGACATATAGACGGCCGGAAATTGACACGGCATAATAGGCGTTGTAAGCTTGTTCACTTACTTCATTAGGTATCAATTTTATATGCACGAGGATTGATGGCGGCTGGTAACTGCCCCAGCCAGTGGTGTGGGCAACGGCCGTTACCGTAAACGAGAAGAACCTTTTTTATGGAGGAGTGGAAGTGCAGTAATGGATAAAAAGTACCGAATTTTCTTATTTGTCGCGGGGCCTATGGTGTTGCTTCTTTTATTAGTGGTATCAGTTCTTGCTGCCCCAAGCATTTTTGATTGGCAAGCCAACCCCTGGCCGTTACCCCCTAGAGTAATCACCCGATCCTATTTTCCTGTTGGCGCGCCAGATACAAACTTTAACTTTGCGTTTTCAGGGGACACATCCAGGTTTTTGGATGGGCCTGTGTTTTCACCACAAACCAATACAGTTATTACAGGTGGAACTGGGGAACCAACACTTTTTTACGGTGCAGATTTTGAAGCTATAACCGAATCAATTACGTTGACAATCACTATTACCCCCCATCACGCTATCAGTGTCTCTTTTACCCTAATGGATATTGACACGAATGTAGAAGGGGGTGTCACATTCCAAGATCAGGTGTTAGTGATCGGTTCTGGGAGTTCCAGCGGCATTGTGACGCCGACATTAACTGCGACCAACCCTACGCATGTTACCGTGACCGGAAATGTGGCCACATCTACTGGCACGTCGGTTGACAACACCACGGATGGTGCTAACGTCCTGGTAGATTTTGGTTCGGAGGCTATTAACCAGATCGTAATTGTTTACCGCCCAGGCCCATTATCGAGCGCCAATCCGACTGGGGGCGGTATTGGTTTACATGATATTAGTTTTACGCCGGCGTCACCGACGAGTGTGTCTTTCTTATCCCTTAGGGCACAACCGGCAGCGGATACGGCCGTATCCTTCCTGACAACCGGCCTGCTGCTGATGGGCGTAACGGCCGTGTTGCTGATTCGCCGCCGTCGGCGTTATCAGCCGCATTAACATCTCACTTCCACATTCAGGTTTCTCGTGACCGTCTCCGGCAATGGCGTTATCATTACGCCCGCGTAAGATGATTTCAACCATTGCAGGAGATTCTTTTTTCATGAGAAACCTTTTTTCTAACATATACAACGGGCAAACCGTCCTGGTGACGGGACACACCGGATTCAAAGGCTCCTGGCTGACAACCTGGCTTTTGGAAATGGGCGCCAACGTCATTGGCTACAGCCTGGATCAACCCCCCACCAACCCCAGCCATTTTGAATTGGCTCACCTGGGCCAGCATGTAACCGATGTGCGCGGCGATCTGGCCGATTTTGCCGCTTTGCGGGCGGCTATGGAAACGTACCAACCGGCGGTTGTTTTTCACCTGGCGGCCCAACCCATTGTGCTGCGTTCGGTCAGCGAACCGAAACTGACGTTTGATGTCAATGCGGCCGGCACCGTTAATGTGTTGGAAGCGGTGCGTACCACTTCTTCCGTGCGGGCCGTTGTGTGCATTACCACGGATAAGGTGTATGCGGACAAGGAATGGTTGTGGGGCTACCGGGAAAATGATGAATTGGGTGGTTTTGAGCCATATGGCGCCAGCAAAGCGATGGCCGAATTAGCCATTCAGTCATATCGCCGCATCTATTTCCCCCCGGATAAGTACCCGGATCATCAAGTAGCCATTGCTTCGGCCAGGGCGGGGAACGTGGTGGGCGGCGGCGACTTCGCGCCGTATCGCCTGGTTCCAGACTGTATGAAGGCGCTGTTGGCGGGTGAGACGGTGCCCATTAGAAATCCGGCCAGTGTACGGCCGTGGCAGCACGTATTAGAACCGCTCAGTGGCTATCTGCTATTAGGCGCCAAGCTGCTGCGCGAGGGAGCGCCCTATGCCGAAGCCTGGAATTTTGGGCCGCTAGACCAGACCGGCGTATCCACCCGCCAATTGGTGGAAGAGTTGATCTGCCATTGGGGTGAGGGGGAATGGGAACATACACACCCTAACCTGGCCCAGGTAGAAACCCATTATTTGCGCCTGAACTGCGAAAAAGCGGCCCGTTATTTGCAGTGGCGGCCGGTTTACACCCTGCCGGAAGCGGCGGCCGAAATTACAGCCTGGTTCCGGGCGTTTCAGGCCAAAGAAGATATGCACGAAACGTGCCGCCAGCACATTCGGGCGTATGTGAATCGGGCAAAAGAACTGGATATTGCCTGGGCAAGACCCTAAGGGTTTCAGAAAACCCTTTGGGTCTGTAAAAGGTTCTTAATTGAGTTTGTAGGGTTGGCTTGCCAATGTATGGCGGTGCAAGCCAACCCTTTTTTCTTGCACCACATCACCCTTTTTGTTGTAGACCGGAACGATGCGCATACTATATTTATCCCAATTGATCCCTTACCCTGCTGACGCCGGGCCAAAGGTTAGAATTTACCATGTGCTGCAATATCTGGCAGAGGCGGGGCATGAGGTGACATTGGTGGCTTTTCAGCGCGAGAATGATTTGCCGGCGCACATTGACCATGTGCGCCAGTATTGTCAGGCGGTTCACACGGTGCTGATGCGGCGTTCCCGGCTGAAAGATATGTGGTATTTGGGTACGAGTTTGCTGCGGCAACGGCCGTTTCTCATTGAACGGGACACCGTAGCCGACATGCACGCCCTTATCCGCACGTTAGTGACCCAACAAGCGTTTGATGCCGTTCACGCCGACCAACTGTGGATGGCCCAATATGCACTGACGGCTAAAAAAGCTGCC
>JAHBVI010000078.1 GCA_019637635.1 Anaerolineae bacterium | reverse complement strand
GCGCTAACCTCTCCCCTTAACCTTCCAGCACTGGGCAGGCGTCAGCCCCTATACATCGTCTTACGACTTAGCAGAGACCTGTGGTTTTGTTAACCAGTTGAAGAGCCATTTCTCTGCGGCCTCCGCCAGCTCAACGAGTTGTATCACCAGCAGAGGCCCCCCTTATCCCGAAGTTACGAGGTTAAGTTGCCTAATTCCTTAACGAAAGTTCTCCCGTTCGCCTTGGTATACTCAACCCATCTACCAGTGTCGGTTTGCGGTACGGTTATTTGAAGGTCAACGCTTAGAGGCTTTTCTCGACAGCAAGGCTCAACCACTTCAGCCTCAGGGCACGCCATCACGCCTCAGCTCAGCTCGCGGATTTACCTACGAACCTCAACGCCTACACGTTTAGAACCTGCACAACCAATCGCAGGCTGGCCTACCTCGCTGTGTCCCCCCATCGCTCATCTCAAATAGTTCCGGAATGTTGACCGGATATCCATCACCTACGCCTCTCGGCCTCGGCTAAGGACCGACTAACCCGACGCGGATTGACCTGCCGTCGGAAACCTTAGATTTACGGCGAACATGATTCTCACATGTTTTACGCTACTCATGTCTGCATTCTCACTTCTGTAGGCCGCACAACTCCTCACGGTATTGCTTGTATCTCCTACAGAACGCTCTCCTACCATAGCAATGGTTTCCCATCACTATCCGCAGCTTCGGTATGATGCTTTAGCCCCGTTACATTTTCCGCGCAAGATCACTTGACCAGTGAGCTGTTACGCACTCTTTAAAGGATGGCTGCTTCTAAGCAAACCTCCTGGTTGTCTCAGTAATCTCACAACGTTTCCCACTTAGCGTAGACTTTGGGACCTTAGACGATGGTCTGGGCTCTTTCCCTCTCGACCACGAAACTCATCTCCCGTGGTCCGACTGCCTTGCTTTGGAGTACCGGCATTCGGAGTTTGGTTGGGGTTGGTAAGCAGTAAGCCCCCTAGCCCATCCAGTGCTCTACCTCCGGCACTAAACACAAGACGCTAGCCCTAAAGCTATTTCGGGGAGAACAAGCTATCTCCTAGTTCGTTTGGCATATCACCCCTACCCACAGTTCATCCCACAACTTTGCAACGTTGAAAGGTTCGGGCCTCCACGAGTGGTTAGACTCGCTTCACCCTGACCATGGGTAGCTCACCAGGTTTCGTGTCTAATTCTTGCGACTGCACGCCCTATTCAGACTCGCTTTCGCTCCGGCTTCGGGTGTTACTCCCTTAACCTTGCCACAAAAATTAACTCGCAGGCTCATTCTCCAAAAGGCACGCCGTCACACATTCCCTTCGCAGGGCATAGTGCTCCGACCGGTTGTAGGCACATGGTTTCAGGTTCTCTTTCACTCCCCTCGCTGGGGGTCTTTTCACCTTTCCCTCACGGTACTTGTTCACTATCGGTCATCAAACGTATTTAGCCTTGGGAAGTGGGCTTCCCAGCTTCCGACAGAGTTAGCGTGCTCCGTCGTACTCAGGAACATTGCAGGAGTTTTTCCAATTTCGCATACGGGGCTGTCACCCGCTATGGCCTAACTTTCCAGAAAAGTTCTGCTATCAGAAAAATTTCTTACTCCTTGATGCAAGTCCTACAACCCCGCTACCATACAGATAACGGTTTGGGCTAATCCCCTTTCGCTCGCCACTACTCAGGGAATAATTTCTTTTCCTGGAGTTACTTAGATGTTTCAGTTCACTCCGTTCCCTCTATTACTCTATGTATTCAAGTAATAGTGCCAGGGCATTGACCCCTGGCGGGTTTCCCCATTCGGAAATCCCCGGATATAGCGTCTGCACACAACTCCCCGGGGCTTTTCGCAGTGTACCACGTCCTTCTTCGGCGTTTGACGCCAAGGCATCCACCATGTGCCCTTAGTAGCTTACACACATGATACGGAGAATTCGACACTCTCACATACATGTAAATATGTACTACAATTTGTTTCTTCGTTATTTAGCTGTTAAAGATCTTTTCAGCAACTTGTTACCCAGGTGGGTAAGCTAAGCCACTAACAATTACCATCAATCAATAGGGACTACAAATTAATGGCATTTGCCAGTCTCTTAACTCTACTTTGTAAAAAAGGGTTTCCGGTTAGTGCAGTTGCTATGTGAGCGGATGGTTTGCTCTGACAAACAATGGAGATGAGGAGATTCGAACTCCTGGCCTCCGCCGTGCAAAGGCGGCGCTCTCCCATCTGAGCTACATCCCCCTGGGGGAATTATGAATTATGAAGGAAGAATTATGAAATGGCGTTTTCATAATTCATAACTCTTAATTCATCCTTCCATATAAGGTGGGCCTGGTTGGACTCGAACCAACGGCCTCTCCCTTATCAGAGGAACGCTCTAACCGGCTGAGCTACAGGCCCTCAACTTCCTGCTCTGATTTTTTAATTCACCAACCCATCCCCTTGACAACTAAGAAGTGGTAAGAACATAAACCTTTCAGCGAAGCTGTTCTGACATATAGCCAGGGCAACCTGCTGCTTAGCTTATAGGCTTTCGCCAAAAGCAAAAATCTTAAAAGGAGGTGATCCAGCCGCAGCTTCCGCTACAGCTACCTTGTTACGACTTCGTCCCAGTTACCGACCCCACCTTAGGCGGCTGCCTCCGTTAGGTTAGCCCACCGACTTCAGGCGTTACCAACTTCCATGACGTGACGGGCGGTGTGTACAAGGCCCGGGAACGTATTCACCGCACTATGGCTGACGCGCGGTTACTAGCAACTCCGACTTCATGCAGGCGAGTTGCAGCCTGCAATCTGAACTGAGACCGGCTTTGAAGGATTGGCTCCACCTCGCGGCTTGGCAACCCATTGTACCGACCATTGTAGCGTGTGTGTAGCCCTGGATATAAAGGCCATGCTGACTTGACGTCATCCCCACCTTCCTCCGGCTTGATACCGGCAGTCCCGTATGACACATGTAACATAGCGACGGGGTTGCGCTCGTTACCGGACTTAACCGGACATCTCACGACACGAGCTGACGACAGCCATGCAGCACCTGTATACGCTCCCCGAAGGGTCGATCGGTTTTCATCGTCTCTACCACGTATATGTCAAACCCAGGTAAGGTTCTTCGTGTAGCATCGAATTAAACCACACGCTCCGCTGCTTGTGCGGGCACCCGTCAATTCCTTTGAGTTTTAACCTTGCGGCCGTAGTCCCCAGGCGGTGAACTTATCGCGTTGGCTTCGGCACCGATAGGTTTTACCCCACCGACACCAAGTTCACATCGTTTACAGCTAGGACTACCGGGGTTTCTAATCCCGTTTGCTCCCCTAGCTTTCGCGTTGGAGTGTCAGGAGCGGTCCAGAAGGTCGCCTTCGCCACTGATGTTCCTCCGGATATCTACGCATTTCACCACTACACCCGGAATTCCACCTTCCTCTACCGTCCTCTAGTCTACCAGTTTTGAACGACATCTCCCAGTTAAGCCGGGAGATTTAACATCCAACTTAACAGACCACCTGCACGCGCTTTACGCCCAGTAAATCCGGATAACGCTCGGATCCTACGTGTTACCGCGGCTGCTGGCACGTAGTTAGCCGATCCTTATTCATGAGGTACAGTCCTTTCTCTTCCCTCATAAAAGCACTTTACAACCCGAAGGCCTTCATCCTGCACGCGGCGTTGCTGCATCAGGCTTTCGCCCATTGTGCAATATTCCCTACTGCTGCCACCCGCAGGTGTCTGGTCCGTGTCTCAGTACCAGTGTGGGGGGTCACGCTCTCACGCCCCCTACCCGTCTTCGCCTTGGTAGGCCATTACCCTACCAACTAGCTGATGGGCCGCAGGCCCCTCCTGGAGCGCCGGAACTTTAGTCTATCAGACTCTAACCCGATAAACATCTGGGGTATTAGCCACCGTTTCCAGTGGTTGTCCCCCTCTCCAGGGCAGGTCACCTACGTGTTACTCACCCGTTCGCCACTCTCACCTCAGACGAATCCAAGGATCCCGTTCGACTTGCATGCATTAGGCACACCGCTAGCGTTCATCCTGAGCCAGGATCAAACTCTCCATAAAAAAGAGTTATATCCGTACTCAAACGGACTACTGTTTAAACAATTGATTAAGGTTTATTTTCGTTCTTACCACTTTTCAGTTGTCAAGGTTCTGGTTCTGCAATTATAACGGAGACAAAAAAGCGACTCGAAAGAGTCGACTTTCTTTTTTACTCTGTTATTTGGTTTTATTGATGTGCTGTTAATTGGGCGACATCCTCTATTGCAGTGACAGTCGGAGATTATAGCGTTCTCATTGGGGGTTGTCAAGGGTTTTGGGGAGTTTTCGGGGCAAAATCGGGGTTTTGGTCAGGTGCGGCCTTTTTTTTACTGGTATGAAGTTTATTGTTCTACCTTACTATGTAGCAAGTAGCTGTTGCAAAGGGTACATGGGAGAAAACAATGGACTTTGGCGCTGCTTTTTTATTCGTGCATTATTTCTCGCTTTAGCTGGGCAAGGTAGTGGCGGATGAATTGGCTACGGCCGTACCCCTCCCGTCGCCCGCTTTCTGTTTGCATGGTTTCGGCCAGGGTGAGCAATTTTGTATAGAAATGATCCAGGCTGGATTGAGTATCATCCGGCAAACGTTGTACACAGAAGGGGTCGGTTTCTGTGTACAACGGCCGTGCCAGCATCCCCCCCAGCGCAAAACAACGCGCTATACCAATAGCACCCAGGGCATCCACACGGTCAGCGTCTTGCACCACTTTGGCTTCAATGGTGGTGGGGATGATGCCGGCCGAAAAGCTGTGGGCGGCGATGGCATGGGCGATTCCGTCCAGATATTGTCCTGGATAGTCGTATGCGCGTAGAAAGGCAACGGCCGTGTCCGCCGCCATCTGGCTGGCATACGGCCGTTGCGGAGAATCTTTAGGCACAACCACACAATCATGCAACCAGGCGGCGGGTATGACGATGGCTAACGCCGCGCCTTCGGCCTGGGCAAAACGACGGGCATTTTGAACCACACGGTGGATATGCGCCATGTCGTGGGCAGCATCATGGGCCATTTGCCCTTGCAAAAATGTTTCAAACTTTCTCTGCCAATGTGTCCAATCCATACGCTCTCGCTACGCCGCTCTCGCTCGCCAGCTTATTTACATTCGTCTCAGGCTGGCTTTACAGTTTTTTTACCAGACGGTTTCAAAATCATCAGGGTAGTGCAATTTGTCCCATATTTTACGTGATGGCAACCATGATAACAGAATATGGCGCGCTTGACGCCTGTGGTTGGGCGCTGCCTGCCGGTTCTGTGGCTGCCGCAAACATCATCAGGAGATTACATGAATACTTTGTCCCTCAAAACAGTTCCTTTTGTCGTTTTATTGATTGTGCTGATGCTGTCTGGCTGCGCCGGTTTGAGCGGGGAGGCCAGGCAATTTGAGGCTGTGGACACGGCCGTGTCCATTCCCCTTCTTTCCCAGTCAGACACAGCCGAAATCCTGGCGGCGGCCACGCCGCTGCCTTCGCCCACACCGGTTATTGAACTGGAGCAAGTAGTTGTGTCGGAGGATGTGTGGACGCAGGAGCAGGCGTTTATTGACCTCTATGAACGCATCAACCCGGCCGTGGTGTATATCAATGTGGGCAATGGGCAGGGGTCGGGGTTTGTGTATGACGCCAATGGACACATTGTGACGAACAACCATGTGGTGGCCGGGGCGCAGACGTTACAGGTGCGGTTTACCAACGGCCGTACCGTGCCCGCTACCCTTGTCGGCGCGGACGCCGCATCAGACCTGGCCGTGATTCGCGTTGACCCCACCGGGCTGGCCTTGTCGCCAGTGGAATTTGCCGACTCGTCAGCCTTGAAGGTGGGGCAAATTGTGGTGGCTATTGGCAGCCCTTTTGGGCTGGAAAGCAGTATGACGACGGGGATCATTTCGGCGTTGAACCGGAGTTTTCCCCAGGGCACGTTCCAGGTGCCGGACATTATTCAGACGGATGCGGCCATCAATCCGGGCAATTCGGGGGGGCCGCTGCTGGATTTATACGGCCGTGTCATTGGCGTCAATTCGCGCATTGAATCCCCAGTACGTGGCTCGTCGGGCATTGGGTACGCCATCCCCTCTAACCTGGTGCAGGCGGTGATACCACAGTTGATCGCCAACGGCCGTGCCCAATATCCCTGGCTGGGCATCTCCGGCGTGGAAGTGACGGCCAATAATGCCGGGCAATTGGGTTTGAGCAGTGAGCAGCGGGGTATTTTAATCAGTGGCCTGGTGAGCGGTGGCCCCGCCGACACGGCCGGTTTGCGGGCGGCCAATGCAGCCGGCGCCGGTGGCGACGTGATTGTGGCGATTGACGGCAAACCGATTAGCACGTTTAGCGATCTGGTCGGCCATATTGTGCAGTACACGGCCGTCGGCCAGGCCATTCAGGTACACGTGCTGCGGAATGGGCAGGTACAGGTGATCCCGCTGACGTTGCAGGCACGGCCGTCGGGTAGCTAAAGTTATGAGCAGGTCATAAAAAAAGCGATCCTGACACAAATCAGGATCGCTTTTTCGTTTTCTGACTTTCCGACATCAACTTCTGCGACGGCTGAGTGTGGCTAAAATGGTCAATACCGTAATCGCTAGACCAGCTACAGCAGCTACTTTGCCGACTGTTTTCACATAAGCCGGTTCGGTAGGGAGCAATTCGGTCAGCGGTTCTAATTTTTGCTGTGGGGTGGTGCCAAACACCAGTTTGAGAATGGCCTTGTTCAAATTGTAAGTATTGGGCTTGCGCAAAATGGTGGCAATGTCCAGCGGGTTGGGGCCAGGGCTGACGATGTAGGCCCGGCTGGAAGTGAATTGCAGCAAATCTTCTTCGCCATGGGCACGGCCGTTGCCCGACTGTTTCACACCGCCAAAAGGCAAATTGGGAATGGCAAAATGGGTGATGGTGTCATTGATATTCACTGAGCCGGTTTCCAATTGATGGGCAACGCGCTCGGCTCGTTTCAGGTCACGACTCCAGACGGAAGCACCCAATCCCATATAAGAATGATTGGCCAGGTGAATGGCGTCCGTTTCATCGGCCACTTTCATTATGGGCATAATGGGGCCAAATGTTTCATCCTGCATCAGCTTCATGGTGTGGTCCACATTCACCATCACCGTTGGCTGCATAAACATGCCATCCCGCTTACCACCGGCGATAATTTTTGCCCCTTTCGCCAAGGCGTCTTGCAGGTGGTCCTCGATGATGTCAATCTGGCGCTGGAAGGTGAGCGGCCCCATGTGGAAGGGATTGTTAATGTCGGGGGAGTAACCAATATCCAGGTTACTGGCCTCGGCCAACACCGCCTGCACAAATTGTTCATACACTGCGGCTACCACATAGACACGCTCGACGGAGACACAGGTCTGGCCGCTGTTGTAAAAAGCGCCCCAGACACCCCATTTGGCCGCCTGTTGAATATCGGCATCTTCCAGCACAATCATCGGGTCTTTGCTGCCCAGTTCAAAGATGACGGGCGTCAGGTTTTCAGCGGCAGCCTGCATGATTTTTTTGCCGGTGGCTACGGAGCCGGTCAGGTAGATGAGGTCGGGTTTGGATTGCACCAGGGCGGCTCCGACACGGCCGTCGCCATGCAAAAAACGCACAAATGGGGCGAGTTCGGGAATCCGCTTGAACAGACTCTCTATCAGGACGCCGGTCGCAGCTGTGACCTCTGAAGGTTTGGCAATGACGGCATTTCCGGCCAGCAAGGCAGAGAAAATTGGCGGCACCAGCAACACAAAGGGGTAATTCCAGGGACCAATAACGGCCACGACGCCGTGTGGTTTATGCTCCACGTAACACTGTTTGAAAATTTGCAGACCGGGCGAAACACGGCGGCGGCGCAGCCAGTGGGGGGCCTGTTTCATATACTGAGTCATCAGGTCAACGGTGACAAAAATTTCGATGAGGGCGTCCTGGCGGCTTTTGCCGTTGTCCTTGTTCATCACGGCCGTGATCTCATCCAACTCTTCAATCAGCAAGGTTTGCAGCTTGCGTAAAATGCGGATGCGTTCTTTGAGCGGTTTGGCCGCCCACACTTTGGCGGCGGCAGCCATTTCCTGCCGGGCAGCCGTCACCTCGGCCTGGGTGGCAGTGGTCACTTCGCCAAATTGCTCGCTGGTGGCGGGGTTGATGAAGGGTAGGGTTTCAACACGGCCGTTGAGCGTCCGGCCTTTCACGGTGGTTACTCCCATAATATCTCTCCTGGTTGTTGATGGTCGGGTATCGGCCATCAACAACTACATCTTTCGTTTTAACAGGCTGAAGACGGCCACAGCCGCCAGCACGCCAACTGTACCAAAAGCCAACGCCTTTTTCATCTGGTTGGATTGGGTAACGGGTTGGGGTAGGGAAGTGGGGCGGGGCAACGGCCGTACCGCTTCTGCCTCCTCCTTTGGTGGGATTAAACTCATGGCCCGCTCTGCTAATGCGGTGATCGTCAGGCTGGGATTCACGCCCAAATTAGCCGGGATCACCGACCCATCCACCACATAGAGGCCTGGATAGTTGAACGCCTCTTGCCGGATATCCACCACCCCGGTCTCGGCATCAGCGCCAATGTTACAGCCGCCCAAAATATGGGCGGTCGTGGGAATATCCAGCAGCAATTCTTGAATGCTGCCCATCGTGGCCCCATCAGACAATTCGGAAAACCGTTTCACCACGTACCGCCCGGCGTCAATGATGGTGGGAATGGGCAGGTGACTGTCTTGTTCCGTCACCAGCCCTTTACGACCAAGCGTAAACAGGTTACGGCCGCGTTTCAGATTCAGCCGATTTTCCACCGTCTGCATAATCATCAAAATGGTGGTATCCCGCGACCAATCCGGCAAAATGCGGGCTTTCAAAAAGTCGTAAGGGTTCTTGAGGCCATAGGCAATAAAGCGCCCCAAACGCTGCCAGGCCGAACCGCGCAAATCCACCAGCGGCACCGTCAAATTACGGATAAATGACGAGCCACGCGGATAACGCACCGGCTCTACACTGGTTACGTCATCAATCCAAAAATGGGAGGTAATGGCGACCCCTTCGGAGTAATCCACTTCGCCGGAGCGGGCCGTAGCCCCAGAAAAGGCTTCGCTGTTGCTGCGCACATGAACCCCTAACCGCTGCGAAAGCAGGGGCAGGCTTTCCGTTTCGTCACGGCAGCGCAGCAGCAGGTTCATGGTGCCCAATACACCGGCCGACACAATCACATGGCGGGCGCGTATGCTGCTTTTGCGCTTGAAAGCCCAATCAGTAGTGCGCTCATATACAATTTCGTAGCGGGCATCGTCGGGTTGGGGGTCGTAGTACGGCCGTATATCCAACACATTCGCCTCGGCCTGCACCTGCGCCCCCCATTTCTCCGCAAAATAGAGATAGTTTTTATCCAGCGTATTCTTGGCATTGTGTTTGCACCCCACCATGCAGCCGCCGCAATGAATACACCCGGCCCGGTCTGGCCCCTCGCCGTTAAAATAGGGATCCGGCACCACCTTGCCCGGTTCACCAAAAAAGACACCGACCGGCGTGGGCGTGAAGGTGTGCTCCCGTTTTAACTCTTTGGCAATTTCATACAGACGGTGGTCGGCCGGCCAGAGTTTAGGATTCTCGGCCGTGCCCAACATCCGGTTAGCCAGTTCGTAGAACGGCATCAGTTCAGACTTCCAATCGGCCAGATCACGCCATTCTTCAGCCTCAAAAAACCTGTCCGGTGGTTGAATGTGAGTGCTGGCATACACCAGGCTGCCGCCACCCACGCCACTGCCATTCAGGATCACGATGTCATTTAAGAAGTTGATGCCCATGAAACCAAAACAGCGCGCGGCGGGCAGCCAGAGATATTTGAATACATTCCAGTTCGTTTTGGGGAAATCTGAAGCGGTGTAACGTTTGCCACGCTCCAAGACCAGGACACGATACCCTTTCTCAGAGAGGCGCATAGCAGACACACTGCCACCAAAGCCAGAGCCAATGATGACAAAATCAAAACAATCATCCGGGGAAATAGAGGATTTGCTCATGACATTTATCCAATTTGTAAATCTCTCAAGACCTGACAGATTTTGAAACGATTTCACGGACGGTTACACTGGCGAAAACCTATCAGGTCTGAAACCGATAACACAGTGCGTCATTTATAACACGATGCGTTATATTTTACCAATTGGAAATTTGTCTTATCCGTGTTATCGTTGCGCCGAAATAGTGAAATCAGGAGACCCTATGAGCAAAATCATTGCCATTGCCATGCAAAAAGGGGGAGTGGGCAAGACCACGACGACCATTAACCTGGCGGCTGCTTTGGGTGAAGCGGGCTACCGGGTGCTGGCGGTAGATTTGGATCCACAAAGTAATCTAACCCAACACGCCGGCTTTGACCCTGACCAGATTTCTCCCTCTGTTTATGATGCCCTGAAAGCGGAAGTGGATGGGTATGAAAGTAATGCCGCCGGTTCCATCTATGAGACCGATGAGGCGTTTCACCTGATGCCCGCCCAACCAGAACTGAGCCTGATTGAGATTTCCCTGATGAACACGTTGAGCCGGGAACAAGTATTGCGTACCGTGCTGAAACCTATTGAAGATGCCTACGATTACATTCTGATTGATTGTAATCCATCATTGGGGTTGCTGGTGATCAATGCCCTGACGGCCGCGCACAGCGTCATCATTCCCATCCAGACAGAATACCTGGCGGCGCGGGGGGCGCTGATGATCTTGTCTACCATTGAAACGGTGCGGCGCAAAAAACTCAATGCCAAACTGGCGATTGAGGGGATATTGTTGACGATGGCCGATCCCCGCACCACGTTGACGCGCGACATTCAGGAGGCAGTAGGGCAGCAATACGGCAATGGCGTTCACATTTTTGAGCAAGTGATCAAGCGTTCGGTGCGGTTCGCGGAGAGCGCCGTGGCCGGGCAAAGCATTCTGGCTTATGAACCACGTGGGCAAGGGGCGGAAGCGTACCGGCAAGTCGCCAGAGAGATCGTGAAAAAAGAGGCTGCCAGGAACAAGAAATAAGATGACGCGCAAACGGCCCAAAGTTACACTATCCCAACCGATCAAACCGCAATCTGGCGACCTGCAAAAATTGTTCACGGCCGTAGATGACATCGAACAGTCCGCTGGTATGCAATTGTTGGCAATACGCCTGGACGCCATTCAGCCGGACGGCGCCCAACCGCGCCGATCATTTCCCACTGAGAGCCTGGAGGAACTGAGCCAGAGTATTCAACAAGATGGGATCATCCAACCAATAGAAGTGACCGAAATCCGGCCGAACCATTATCTGATTGTGCATGGGGAACGGCGCTGGCGAGCGGCCAAAATGGCCGGTCTGGAGACGATACCGGCAGTGGTGCGGCGGCGGGATTATGACGAAACCACCCGCTTTGTGCGCCAGTTGGTGGAGAACATCCAGCGCGAGGATTTGAATGACGTGGATCGGGCCGGTGGACTGCTCCATCTACGGGATTTGATGCAGGATGAACTGGAGAAAGCTCAGGAAGCAGGCGTTTCTGACGAGCAGCCCTGGGGGAACAAAATTACCTGGGCGAAGGTGGGGCAGCGGTTGGGGTATTCGCGCCAGCGGATTCACCAGTTGATCCAGCTCTTGAACTTACCGGATGAGATTAAGGAGGATGTGAGAGACGGCCGTATCAGCGAACGTGACACCCGCATCTACCAGGGACTCAAACCATCACAGCAGCGCGCTCTGCACAAGGCCCGCCTGGCCGGCGACATTACGCCCGATGAGGCCAGAGATGTGGCCCGCCTGTTGAAAGACAATCCCGACCGCACCGTCTACCAGACCATCCGCGACCTCAGGAATCCGGCGCCGGAATCATTACCCGCTATTGAATGGCCGGAAACGGCCGTGTTACCAGATGAGATGGAGGAAGTGCCAGCAACGGCCGTGTCCACACCCGACGTCCTCTCCGCCAGTTTAGCGCCCGGCGCTACCCGCGTCACCAATGTCACCCGCTTAAGCTACATCCGCCAACACCTGGCGCGCATCCAACGTGATGGCTTGACCGCAACTGAGCGTCAAGAAGTATTGCGTTTGCTGCATCTGGTGGAACAGGATGTGCGGAGTTTGATTAAGGCTCTTGGTGAAGACTAAGCGGTTGTCTGCTTTTGAAACCGGTAGCCTACCCCACGTTCATTGTGGATATACACCGGATCGGCCGGGTCGCTCTCTAACTTCTTGCGTAAGTGCCCAATAAAAATACGGACGTAGTTCACATCAAACCGGTGGAAGGAGTCCGCCCACACTTTATCAAATAATTCCCGATGGGTTACCACTCGCGGCGACGCCTGCACCAACACCGTTAACATGTCATATTCCTTTGGGGTCAGGTTGAGATGTTCACCTTTGTACGTTACCTGGCGTAAGTTCAGGTTAATAACCAGGGTGCCATCATCATAAGCCAGTCCGTTACTTTCAGGTGTGGCCCAACGCAAAGCGTTACGAATACGCGCCAGCAAGACGCTGTTCTTAAACGGTTTGATGACGTAATCATTAGCGCCCAATTCTAACCCCCGCACCGTATCTTCATCCGTCACATGGGCCGCAGTGAGAATGATGATGGGAATAGAGAGTTTGGCGCGGATGCGGCGACATACTTCCCACCCGTCTACACCGGGCATACTCAGGTCTAATATCACCAGGTCAGGGTGATGCTCGTCTACCAGGTGCAGGCCAAGTTGCCCATTCAGGGCCGTCAACACATCATACCCCTGTTCCGTCAATAACAGGGTTAAAACCTTCAACATGTCGGGGCTGTCATCAATGACCAGGATTTTTTGGGAACCTGACATCCACTTTCTCCTCGCAACAGTGACCACCTTTGAATTTTTGTGGTGTTTTGGGCAAGTTCTTGAATAATGTTCGCCGCTTTCTGCAAGATTTCGTCAGGAAAAAATTTACATCCGGTTTCAATCTGCCGATACTATACGGGTCATTCAGAGAGTTGGCAAGATAAGGCATTGGGCTTCTAGTCCCAATTTCGTGGCGCTTTCAGGGATAGGATGGCGGCGATAATGTGGGCACGGCCGTTGCCGTTCCGGTTGGTGTGGGTGTAGCCGATGGGGTGATGGTGGCGGTAGCGGTAGCCGTGGCGGTGGGTGTAAATGTGGCCGTGGGGGTTGCCGTAGGCAGTGGGGGCACAGCGGCGATGGGTACGCCTTGGGCATCAACGGCCGTACTATACTCTGCCCGCGCCGATGACCAACATTCACCCCCATGCGGGCGGGGGCAAACAATTTTCCACCAATGCCCATCAGGGCTGCGGCCGACAATTTCTGCCCGCTCCCCGGCTTGCAGCGCCGTCAGGACGGGGTATTGGGTGCTGGGGCCGCGCCGCACATATAGCCCCACTTTAGCCGTCATCATGGGGGGCGTGACGGCCGTCTCCCCCACCTCAGGTGTTGCTGTTTGCCCCTCTACCGGCGAGAACAATACAGGAGCAGGCACGGCCGTATGCGTCACAAAGGGCGGTAGGGTAGGGGGGGCCGGTTGGGTTACGGCCGTGCCCACCTCACTCAAACGGCAGGCCAATCCCGAAAATACGGCCAGGATTATTAAAATCGTCAAAGGGTAACTTCTGATTAGCTGGTTCATGATCCCTCCTGTGAATTAGGAATGATGAAGGATGAATGATGAATTGCATCCTTCGTAGGTGCAGTATGGGAAAAAGCCGGAGACGAATCAACTACGACGGCCGTGTGAATGCCCCACGTTCTACCCATTGCCTCTTTTCACACCGGTCATAGAATTGTAGAGACGTTGCAATGCAACGTCTCTACAATTCAGGCAGAGAAGATGGCAATTTCAGGCAAAGCAACTGAAACAGGAACGCAACAATATGCTGCCCGATTTGGCGCCCTTACCTATGCGCCATTTGGCGTTATGGGCTGGCGGGTCAGCCAGGCCGGTTTTGGCGGCTACCGGGTGGATAAAGACAACAGCTACCACGAGCAAGCCCTTCGTTTTGCCTTGCAAAAGGGAATCAACCTGATTGATACCAGCAGCAATTACACCGATGGCAATTCGGAGCGGCTCATTGGCCGGGTGCTGGCGGAACTGCTCGACAGCGGCGAGTTGAGGCGGGATGAAGTAGTCGTTGTCTCCAAAGTGGGCTACTTGCAAGGATTCAATTATGCCCTGGCCGAACAGCGCAAACGGGAGGGACGGCCGTTTCCCAATCTCATCAAATACGCCGAAGGACTGGATCACTGTATCCACCCCGAATTCCTGGCCGACCAACTGACCCGCAGCCTGGATCGGCTCAATCTGGATACGCTAGATGTCTACCTGCTGCACAACCCGGAGTATTACCTGAGGTGGGCCAAACGCGCCCACCTCACCCGTGAACAGGCACATGATGAGTATTACCGGCGAATTGAGCAGGCGTTTGGGCATTTGGAAGAGGAAGCGCGACACGGCCGTATCCAATCCTACGGCGTCAGTTCCAACTCGTTCCCCGAACCGGAAGGACATTACACCTTCACATCCCTGTCCCGCCTGTGGCAAATCGCCCACGCGATCAGCCCGCAGCACCACTTCCGGGTCATCCAGGCGCCCATGAATTTGTTTGAAACGGGGCTGGGCACCGAACCCAACCAACCAGGGCAGCAGACCGTTTTACAGGTTGCCCACCAACACCAACTGACCGTGTTGATCAACCGACCCCTCAACGCCTTTCATCAAGATGCCCTGACGCGCCTGGCCCGCGTACCCATGCCCGATTTTCCTGCGCCGCCGGAAGAGGTGTCAACCGGGGTTGACACTTTGCAGAAATTAGAGCGGCAATTTCAGCAACAACTCCTGCCAGCTATGGCCGCTGACGACGATACCAAATCCTATTTGCGGGATCATCTGGCCCTGGGTTTGATGTTAGACGGCCGTTGGGGTGGCTTTGGCACGTATCAGAACTGGCTGGATTTACGGGCACAATTTTTACTGCCGCGCACGCAAACGGCCGTAGAAACGCTCTTAAACCTGGGAAATTTGCCCGCAGACGCCCACGACTGGCTGGACGAGTACGTTGATGTGGCCAATAACACATTCGCGGCCATAACCGCCTATTATCAAGAACAGGCCGCCCGGCGCGCCGAACACATCCAGCAGGCGGCCCAATCGGCCGATTCGGACTGGGCTGCGCCAACACTCAGCCAGACGGCCGTGCGTGCCCTGCGCTCAACCACCGGCGTCACCAGTGTCCTGGTCGGTATGCGCCGCCAGGATTATGTACAAGACGTATTGGCAGATTTGCAATACCCCGTCCCGACGGCCGAACGCCAGGAAAGCTGGCAGCAAATGACTCGATGGGTGAATTCCTGATCAACCGGGCAGCACTTCCCGGTATAAATGCCAGGAACCCTCTTTCTGCTGCTGGCCTTTGGGGGCGCGGTCGTAGTAAATGTCAAAAATACGGCCGTCGGCCACCTGCACCCGAAAATAAAAGCGCCCCACGCCCCATGATCCCCGTTTGGCCGCTTTCGCCAGATTAGCCGGCCGCATATTCAAGCTCATTCGCCCCCGACGGCCGTAATCCCGCCACTCCTGTACCACCGCCACAATACCATACGTTTCCTCCTGCCACACAAAACGGTCAGGGCACGGCGGCGTCTTGCTAACCAGCGGTGGTTTGTCAAATTCCACCACAATTGGTTCGCCAATAAAACGGGTTTGCTCGTCCATAGGATTTGGTAATTGAGAGATTGGGGGTGGGGGATGAGCGGCCAAATCTCCTAATCTCCTGATCTCTCTTATGGCGCCCAGGCCAACGAATCGGTAAAGGCCCCCTCCAGCCATTTGATCACATCTGATCCATCGGCAGCCATCTCATAAATACCACCTTGGCTGGCAAAGGCAAAGATCGGCTCGCCGGTGGGGGCAAAACGGCCGTACAGCCCCACCGCATTGATCTCCGTCAATCGTTCCACATCACCACTTACTATCGAAATGCGGTACCAATCGGAGGGCAAATTGTGAGCGGCTGCCACCTGCACGCCCCATAACCGATCCCACCAGGAACGCGCCGCAACCGGTTCAACAGCGCTGAAATAGATCATATGGTTATCCGGGGAAAAAACGGGAGCGTCTACGGCTGTGAACATCTCCACGCCCACCAATTCCCGCGCATTGCCCCCATCCGGGTCGGCCATCATCAGGGAATTGGCTAACGTCGCCGGCTCAACGTGCACATAAGCCAGCATCGTACCATCCGGGGACAACTGCGGCCAGATGGCGTCAGTGGCAATCAGGTCAATCTGACCGGAGGCAAGATGCAGCCGCTCCAGCGACGTATCAAAAGCATACGCTTCGCCTTCACGCGGCGTGACGTGGGAAAAGTAAATGCTCTGCCCATCGGCCGACCAGACAGGGTTAAAAAACAGTTCACCATCCACCTGCGGCCCTAAGAGCAACTCCATTTCTCCGCCATCCTGAGGCAGCAGATACAAACTGGTAAAGCCAAAATTGATCTCACCGGGCGGCGGCGGCGGGGCGTAGGCTGCCACAAACCGCCCGCCGCTGCCCGCCACCGGCCACAGATCAAAAGAGGCCAGCCAGCCATTGGTTGGTACCTGGAAAATGGTGTGCCGGACGGCAAAAATATGGTCAATTGCTACCAGGGCTTGCTGCCCGGCCGACAATTCAATGGCGTAAAAAGAACTGGTGGGGATGGTGGTGGGGGAGGGTACCGGGGTGGAGGCGACGGCCGTACTACCCACAGTTTGAGTGGCGACGGCCGTCGTAGCCGATGTGCCACAACTCGTTAGCAGCAGGGTCAATAACAGGGCAAGAACACGTCTCATGCCCCCATTGTATCGTCAAACAGGGGGAGTTGGTAAGACGGCCGTTGGCCATCCAACAACACAAACGGCTTCATCCGCTTTGTGGCAATACCCAGTTTTTGCAAATCGCGTTCGTCACGCAGCGTTCCCTGGCGGCGGGCGGCCACAATGGTTTGGGCGCTTTTGGGGCCAACACCCGGTACCCGCAGTAGTTCTTCCGGCGCAGCCCGGTTCACCTCCACCGGATTTTCGCGCAAATTGGCCTGCGCCCAGGCCAGCTTGGGGTCAATTTCCAGCGGCAGGTTGCCTTGCTGGTTGAAGGGCAGTTCTTCCAGGTCAAACCCATAATCCCGAAAGAGAAAAGAGGTCTGGTATAACCTGTGCTGCCGCAGCGGATTCTCGGCTGGATTGTTTTCTAAAGGCGTATCAACAACCGGGCTAAAGGCGGAAAAGTAGACCCGCCGCAGCCGCAGTTGTTTATGCAAATACTCAGTGGTGGTAAGCAGTTCCAGGTCGCTTTCACCCACCGCCCCCACCACAAACTGGGTAACGGTGCTAGGCCAACGGCCGTGCCAGCCTAACCGGTCTGGCTCGGAACGGCGAATCTCATCGGCCCATTGCAACGGCCGTAACAACTCCTGCACAAACTCCTTCTTCGGCGCTAAATCAAGCAGCCGCCGGTCATTGGGCGCTTCCAGGTTCACCGAGAGTCGGTCGGCCAGGGTCATCGCCTGCCGCACCTGCTCCTTCTCCGCCCCCGGCATAATTTTCAGGTGCAGATAACCCCGAAAATGGTATTTCTGGCGCAAAATGGCGGCGGCATCCAGCAGTTTATCCTGGGTACTCACCCCGCCCTTGATGATGCCCGAACTCAAGAATAGGCCATCCACCACTCCCGCCCGGTGCATGTCCATGAAGGTTTTGGCCATCTCTTCCGGCTTAAAGGCCTGCCGCCGGTAGTTGCGCCCGGCGCGGAAGGGGCAGTAAAAGCAATTGCGCTCACAGGCCGAGGTGAGCAGCGTTTTCAACAGCCGCATTGGTTTGCCATCCGGTCTGACGGCTTCGTGGATGCCCAGAGAATCTTTTTTGAGGGGGAGGCCACGTGATGTGAGCGGTTCGCCGCAAGGGGCTATAGAGGGTGTGGGTAGCTTTCCTGGCTGGTTGGGGGTTTCTTCGGCCGGTTCCAGACCCATGTGAATGGCAATATCCTGCAACTTGACAAAGGCATCCATGCCCCAAATTATAGAACATTAGTTCCGGTTAAGCAAGGTAGGGTAAATCGAAAGCCGGCGATTAAAATCGCGCCTACACGCAGCAAAGCCGACCTTCGTCGGCTGGTTGTAGTCGGCGAAGGCCGACTTTGCTTTTTGTAGGTGCAGATTTATCTGCCGCTGGGAGCAGTGCCAGGCAAGGGGCAGAACCATTTTGACTGACCATTACTGACCATTACCTTTCAACCCCTTGCCTGGCACTTCTTGAACGCCATTTAATTTTTTATGAGCTACTCATAACATATTCTAGGGAGTTGAGCGCCTCTACCAGAGAAAAATAACCCTGCCACACGGCCGTTATCCACCATCAACCAGACACACAAAAGTACCAGTTGGGTTGTTTGGGGATGATGGTGTGCCATTGGCCGGGAAAGCCGTCGTTTTGGGGCGGACGGCCGTCGGAGCGATACACATACCCGGCAAACTGGTTAAATCCCTGCTGCTCGGTGAGAAAAAAAACCGTTACCGCTGCCCCATCCCGCTGTATCCAGACACGGCCGTTATCCGCCGACAGGCTCCGGTATGGTGGTGGCAGCCACAAGGTTCCACTGGCATCCGGCTGCCATTCGCCACTTTCCACCTTTTCCACTACCACCTGGTATTGTGGGGTATGATACCGATACCGGACTTCCTCCAAGATGGCGGCAAAGGGCACCAACTGCAAGATGACCAGGGTGAACAGGTTGATGACCAGGGGCACGGCCGTGACCTTCACCCCCTCCCCCGCCCGCATAAACACAGTGACCAATGACGCCAGGATGAGAGCCACCAGGACAAATTGCAACATATCCACCAGCGGCTCTGTCCGCGAAGGTTGCAAGGGGCTGCTCAGGCTGGCGCCAACGGCCGTCAGCGCCACCATGATCACCCCAAACCAGGCAGACACAATCCCCAACGCCGGAAATTCCCGGCTGATCTCTTCTTCGGCATAGGTTGGGTAGGTCATACGTCACTCCTTCGATAATAATCCACAGATTACGCAGATTTCACAGATTTAATCCGCGTCATCCGCGTTCGTCCGCGTCCAATTTTCATTTATCGTGGTGCGCTACTGCCCATGGAAACTCCTGAGAGATTGGAGATTGGAGATTGAAGCGCCTCTAATCTCCAATCTCCAATCTCTACTCTCCATACAACGTTGTTCCAGATGATAATTGCGGCAAAACAGTAAAAACGATATACGTAAACGTAAACACCGCCGTCAAACCAAGCGTGACAACGGCCGTGCGCGCCAGCAGCAGCGGGGTGGTCAGGGTCAGGTGCAGGTCAAGCAGCAAGGAGGTGGGGTTAGAAAATACATCCCAACTATTCCAACGCAGGAAACGGCCGATATACACACCCAACCCGCCCAATGCCAGCACCGCCAGCACAAACAACCAGCCCATCCGCCCACCCCATCGGGCCGTCACCGCCGTTTGCATCAGCGACAAGGAGGCATACGCCAGACACAAACCGGTCAGGGCAAAGGAGAAGAGCAAAATCATGTCAAACCACAAGGGCACATCGCCTCGTGGCCGTAAGTGCAGCAAATCGGTCACAATGTAAGGGGCGTTCGGGAAGAACAACAGCCACAACAGGCCAAAGAAAATAGTGACATAATGTTTCACGGGGAACATTATGACAACTGTAGCAAATAGAAAGGGCAGCCAGGCCAGGATCAAATTCCACAGCAGAAAGCCGTAGAGCAGTTGCCCGCTGTAAAAGGCGCGTACTACTAGCAGCGCCACCGATACAGCAGACGCAAAAACCAGCGCCAGAAGGAGTAAGATGTAAGGTCGCTTTAGAAACATAAGTAATACCTCCGGGGAGATTGGAGATTAGAGATTGAGATAATCTCCACTCCCTAATCTCCAATCTCCTGCAATTGCCCAAACGCCGCCCAACGCGCCAGATGGAAGGACTGCCACCGCCGCCAGTCGTTGTTTTCTGACATGGATTGGTAACGGCCGTGCAAATCCTCCTTCACAATCTCATAGGGCACAGCGTAACAATTTATCCGCCCCACCCGTGAAAACGGGTCATAACAGGAGGGCATCATCTGCTCCTGCGTATCACCGGCCGTCAGCAGCAGAGCCGCCAGCAAATAAGGTGTGGCATCTTCAGACAGGCTGGTCAGATACACGGCATCCAGGTCGCCCGTGGCCACATAACGGGCCAGATTTTGGCGGGCAATAAAGGCGTCCGGGTTGAGCAAATTGAGCGTCACCAGAAAACCGAGCGCGGCGACTAACACCCCGATGGCAAACCGGTCAGGCCGCCGCCACAAAGTCAGCACAAACCAGAGCAGCAAAGGGGACAACCAAAGCATAAACACGTACACCAGCAAGCGCATTTCCGTGTAGCCAAACTGCGCCTCATATAACATCATGCGGCGGAAAGCGGAGGCCAGCATCACCAGCACCAGGCCAATGAGCAGGGTACTCAGGCCGTTAAACAGCTTGATCTGTCGCTTGGATTCCCGCCGCGTCAGCCAGTTCAGCCCCAAAATCAGGCTGATGCTAAGGATGACCACCAGCAACAGTTCAAAAAAGCCACGCCGGGCATATTCAGCGTAAGAAAAATTCTCCACCTGCAAATAGGCCACACCCACAAACAGATAGGTGAACTGGATGACCACAAACACCAAAAAGAGCAGGTTCACGGCCGTGAGCAGCGTGATGGTCTCGATACAACCCAACGAGAAATGGCGGGGGATTTGCTGCAAGTTGGCCTCAAAGCGGCTCTGGTCATCACGGCCGTACTGCCGCAGCACCCCATAGGCCAGGCCACCCGTCAGCAGCCAGGCCGCCAACACAATCAAGACGCCGTGCCCGGCCCAATTGAACAGGCGGGCCACAATATCCAGGCTAAAGGCGGTCTCCACGGTGTTGGCAAAAATCGAATCGGCCATCGCCAGCAGCACGGTAAAAACGAGCAATACCGGCATTGCCAGCAGCAGGCCACGCAGCACCGGAAACAGGGAGCGACGGCCGTGTCGCCACATCACCTCAGTATTCACACTCTCTGCCAGGACTGGCGATGTCAGGGTCACGCCGTGGCCGCTCACCCGCAGCGGCAGCAAGGCCATATCCACCAGCCCCAGATTTTGCACCCTTCCCCGCCCCCAAAAGAAGACCAGATAAGCCAGCAAACAAAGCGCCGCCAGCGTATTGAGCGTGGTCAGGGTGGCGTTGGCCCGCACCGCCACCATCCCGGCAAAAAAGAGCAGTGGCAGCAGCAGCCACAGGTTAGGGCGCACGGCCGTAACCCCCTCCCCACGATTCACCCGCCACAATACCGCCGCCGCCAACAGCCCAAACAGCAGCAGCCCTATGCCCAACGGCTTGCCAAACAGCAACACATCCGCCAACACGCCCAGCCCCAATCCGGCGGCTAGTATACGCCCCGGTGACTGAATATGCGCCAGACGCGACGGCCGTGTCGTTTCCAATTCTGTTACAAAGTCGCTTTTAAGAGTGGTCATATGTACTCCGTAGAAGATTGGAGATTAGGAGACTGGAAATCTCGCAATCTCTCAATCTCTCGATCTCCCAAATCGAATAAAACCCACATACACCACCCCCGCCGCCAGTAAATCCACTGCCAGATCAAACAGGTCGTTGGGCGCTATGGGGCGGTGTTTGAAGGAGACAATCTGCAAAAATTCCTGGGTGACGCCGAGGACGGTCATCAGGCCAAAGTAGAGGAATGGCCCGAAGCCGCTTAGGGTTCGTCGCTGCCGCCAGCGGGGAAAAATGAGCAGCACGGCCGTGCCCAACAAAACAAACAGACCCACATGACCGGCCACATGGGCCGCTTCCGAACCAAAGATAAATCCCGTGAACCGGTCAAATGTGGGCCAGTGGGCGGCCAGCCAGCCGTAAGGGAAAAGCGCCGCCGCCACCAGGCCCACCAGCCCGGCCAACAGCCAGCCATTGCTTTTTGAAGTGTGATGTTTAAGATGTACCATGTGGCACAGCATAAGGAATGGGTACGGCCGTTGCCACCTCCCAAATGCACAATTCCCTGCACTCAAGTGCTTGACCAGATTGTCAGAATCAGAGATGGTTGAGATTGGGGTTGGATCAATCTCCAATCTCCAATCTCCAATCTCTTTAGGTTGAAATATGCACATCTTAATCGTGGAAGATAACGACAAATTACGCCCGGCGCTGCGAGCCGGGCTGGAAGCCACCGGGCAGGTACAGGTGATTGCCGACTGCGCCAGCGGCGAGGCGGCGCTGGAACTGTGTTTGCAGCAGCCACCCCAGGCCATTTTGATGGATGTGCAGTTGGCGGGCGAGATGAATGGCATTGACACGGCCGTGGCCATCCGCCGCGAATTCCCCCGAATGCCCGTCGTTTTCTACTCCATCCAGGACGACGACGCTTACTATCGCGCCTTTCGCCGCGCCGGCATCCTCAGCCACTACGCCTACGTGCGCAAATCCAACTACCTGCTGCCGCAAATGATTGTGCCCTTATTACAGGATGCAGTGTACGGCCGTTCCTTCATTGACCCCGACATCGAATCCCGCGTCCAGGAAGTGCGCCACAAAGACGAACACGCCCCCCTGGATTTACTGGAACCCAACGAGCAAGAAGTGGCCCGGATGCTGGCCCAGGGCATGAGCAACGAGCAGATCGCCGCCCGCATGGGCTTCCGCGATAAACGCACCATCAGCCGTATCAACGGCCAGATTTACGCCGCCTGGGGCCTCAACAGTACCACCACCGAAGAAAAAGTAGCCCGTACCCGCGCCGCCCTCATCGTCCACACCGGCCAACTCCTCACCTGGACAGACGACGGCATCCCCCAGGTTTTGGATGCACAGGGGAATTGGGTGGACTGGCGGCCGTAATCCGTAAGTCGTAATCCGTGAACCGTATGCCGATTTCGGGTTACGGATTACGGCTTACGGTTCACGAGTTCTGTAGGATGAGTACAAACCTCTACCTCAACTGGGCCATCGTGGCCGTTTCGCTGTTTAATGCCTTGCTGCTGACCTGGCTGGGGTTGACGGTGCTGCTCAATTCGGACCGGCGGGCGTGGGGTATCTGGATCGCCAGCGCAGGGCTGTTGCTGGGGGCGCTCTTTTTTGTCAGCCATTCGGCCATCGCCGGGCTGGGGTTCACGCTCACCTGGCGCAGCACCATTTTCTGGTGGACGGTGGGCATGATGCCGGTCATCTTGCTGCCCTATGCCTGGTATGTGGTCATTCTCTGGTATGCCGGTTTTTGGGCCGGCCCCCCGGCCCGATTGCGCCAGCGTCAGCAATGGTGGTTGGCGGCGGTCACGCTGCTGCTCATGGGTGGTCTGGTCAGCTTTGGCCTGGGCGTACTCTTGTTGATCGTTCCCGCGCCGGAATTAACCAGTTTACGCCTTACGGTGCGCTGGTCGTTGGCCGGGATTCCGCTGCTGGCCGTGGGGTACAGCCTTTACGTGCTGCTGTGTATTGGCCTGTCGTTGGATGCGCTGCGGCAGCCCGGCCCGTCTGACCGGGTGATGGGCACGGTGGCAAGGCAGCGGGCACGGCCGTACCTGATGGCCGCTTCGGTTATGCTCATGCTGGTCAGCTTGCTGGTCACCGGGGCCATGTTGTGGGTGGTGCAAGACGCCCATCGCCGCACCTTTTTGGAAATCTACTTTGTCTCGCGGGAACTGGTAGCCCGTTTTGACCTGCTCGTCTCTACCCTCATCGGCGTGGTCATTTTGCTGGTGGGTCAGGCGGTGGTTTCGTATGAGGTGTTCACCGGCAAGACGCTGCCCCGACGAGGGCTGGCGCGGCACTGGGTCCGGGCCATTGCCCTGAGTGCAGGCACGGCCGTACTCATCAGCGCCGCTTATACCATCCAGTTACGGCCGTTGTACGGGCAGGTGTTGGTGGCCATGCTCATTGCCGTCTTTTATGCCCTGGTTAGCTGGCGGTCGTATGTGGAACGGGAACTGTATATGGAGCAGTTACGGCCGTTTGTCAGCAGTCAACGCCTGTTGGATCAACTACTCACCCCTACCGCCCCCCAGGAAGTGGACATTGACCTGCCCTTCCGCGCCCTGTGCCGGGGGGTGTTAGATGCAAAGATGGCCTGTCTGACGGCCGTTGGCCCCCTCGCCCCTCTGGTTGGCCCACCCCTCATGTATCCATCCGCCGCTGTCGTCAACCTGCCGCCGCTTGCCACTCTGGTCGGGCAGTTCACCACGCCGCAGACACTCATGCTGCCCCTCGACCCGGCGCAGTATGGCGGCGCGATTTGGGCCATTCCCCTCTGGAGCGAGCGGGGTCTGATTGGCCTGTTCTTGCTGGGCGAAAAGAACGGCGGCGGCCTGTACAGCCAGGAAGAGATTGACATTGCTCGCGTCAGCGGCGAGCGGCTGATTGACACCCAGGCCAGCGCCGAAATGGCTCGCCGCCTGATGCTCTTGCAGCGGGAACGGCTGGCGCAGAGCCAGGTCATTGATCAGCAAACCCGCCGCGTGTTACACGATGACATCCTGCCCAATTTGCAGGCGGCCATGATCGCCTTGAGCAATCCCGGCAATGAAAACGGCCGTATTCCCGATGCCCTGGCCCTACTCAGCGACGCTCACAAACAAATTTCCGACCTTTTACACAACATGCCTACCACCACCGCCCCCGACGTGGCGCGCCTGGGGCTGGTCCGCGCCCTGCGCCGGGCGGTAGATAATGATCTGGCGGCTGCCTTTGATGAAGTGGCGTGGGAAATTGAACCGGCAGCGGCCGAAAAAGCGGAGAGCATCCCCACCTTAACGGCCGAAGTCATCTTTTATGCGGCGCGGGAAGCGATTCGCAATGCCGCCCGGCATGGACGTGGTGTGGAAGGGTCACGGCCGTTGCACCTGACCATTGCCATCTCCTGGCCGGCCGGTTTGCAAATTGCTATTGTGGATAACGGTGTGGGCATACAGGCCGCCTTCCCCACTACCAACAACGGGCACGGCCTGGCCCTGCACAGCACCATGATGGCCGTTGTCGGCGGCGCGATTGTGGTAGAGTCCATTCCCGGTGAGCGGACTGAGGTTGTGTTGACGCTCCCGTCCGGGGCGGTAATCGGTAGTCAGTAATCGGTAATCGGTGGGGGGTCTACCGATTACCGTTCACCGATTACTGATTACCTTTCTTCCGCCAATACCGCATCATGCCATCCACCGACATATACAGCGGGTTGGCGATTTCGTATTTGCGAATGGATTCTGCGGCGAGACCGGCGGCGTGGGCACGGCCGTGATTCCAGGCCGTGTATTGGGCAATCAGGTCATCGCGCTCCACCCCTTCGGCCATTTTTTGCTGCACAAAGTGGGCCGATTCATTCACCAGCTTTTTGATCGCTTGCAAATGTTCGGCCACGTTATCCACAGCCCCAAAATGGGTGGGGTAAATCGTTTCCAGCCCCAGCCCCAACAGCTTATCCAGTGACGCCTGCCAGGCTTCCAGGTCAAATTCAGGCGGCGGTGCGGGGATGTCCAGCAACGGCCGTATCCCCAACTTCATCCCGGCTACATCTCCCGTAAAAGCCACATGGCCCAATTTGATAACGTGATGATGACGGGCGTGTCCGGGGGTTTCAACGGCTGTAAACGTCAGCCCGGCTGCTTCAATCACGTCATTATCGTGTAAAGGCACTACCCTTTCGGCCGGCGCGGGCAGCAGTTGGCCCCACAGCGGTTCCATCTGGTCACCGTAAATGCGGGTGGCGCTGGCAATCAGCTTTTCCGGGTTAATCAGGTGCCCCGCCCCAAAATGATGGACGTAAAGGGTGGCTCCTTGTTGCGCCCACCAGCCGGCGGCCCCGGCATGGTCAAAATGAATGTGGGTCACAATCACGTGCCGCACATCGGCCGGTTGCACCCCGTGTTGGTGTAGCTGTGCCTGCAACGTGGGTAATGTGGAACCTGGCCCCGTTTCCACCAGCACCCACCCCGCCGGCCCCTGTACCAGATAAGCGGCGATGGTTTCCGCTTCGCCCTGAAAGTGTAGATCAAGCGTGTGAATGGCATGGATACTCATGTGAGGATGTTATCATATATCCCTAGAATGGGGGATCATTATTTCCGACCCGGCGCGTTCTGTGTCGCTGCCAGACAATGCCAGATGCGGGCACGGCCGTTCCCACTACGGCCGTCATTCCAATAAATATCTTGTGTTACCCCCCGATTATACGCCTGGGCGGCGGCACGGCCGTGACCATAAAAACGCTTTTCCATGCGGCTTTGTCCGTTCCCCGTCATCCCTTGCATAAACAGGTCTGACAATGCCTGATTGATTCGTTTTTGTTGGCCCTTGGGCTGTAACCGGTGTGGCCCGGTATAACTGTTGGGTAATTGCCAGGCGATGTAACCTTGATTCGTTTTTCCCTGGACGCCTTTCTTGTCGTTTAGTCGGAATGTCGCCTGGCCGTGCTGCCAGGCGGCTTCTTCCAGCACCGTCTCGCTGACCTTACCACCAATGGCGAAATTGCGGTCGGCGCGGACACGCGCCGCCTTTTCATAGCGGCGTTGGGTGCGCGGTATGACGTGGGTGAGGCTGCTGATGGTGTCACGGGCGATGGGGGACGCCGGTTGGCCCGCCGGTGTTTTGCCCGCCCGGCTGCTGTGAAAAGCCGCGTACAGATGGGCGCGCATCTGGCCGATGGGTAACGTCAGGACGGAAACCGGCAGCGCCACCGGCGGCAGCGCCAGGCGCGGTATTTGCAAAGACGCTGCCACGTGGGCGGTGGAACGGAACCAGATACGGCCGTCTCCACGCACCCAAAATATCCCGTCCCCCTCTGCTAACAAATTACGCAATTGCCGCCAACCGCACACCCGCCAGGGGGATTCCTTGCCGGTCAACTGCGCCCGCACTGCCGCCATATCCAGCCAGCCGCGCCCATTGCTATCCAGATGCCGCAGCAGCAGCCAGATGCGCCCCGCCGCCGTCAATTCCCGCTGGAACAGCCCGGCGGCGATGTCGGGGTACAATTTAATGGTAGTCGAAGGGGAGGGATTGGGAGATTGGGAGATTGGGAGATTGGGAGATTGAGCGTTTTCTGTAATCTCCCAATCTCGCGGTGTCGCGGTTGGCTGCCAACCGACCACCGCCAATCTTTTAATCTCATTCTTCCGGGCAACGGCCGTCACCGCCGCACTATCCCAGCCCAAATGAGCGGGCAGGTCGGGAGGTGGCTGCAGAGGGGAGGTGGCAGGAATGGGGGGGGTACGGCCGTGAGCAGTCCGATCAACCGGCGCGCCTTGCGCCAGCCGCTCTGCGCGTGATTTGGCCTGCAACTGCGCCAGGCGCTCCTGGGCCGCTAACAAATTGGCCGAAACTTCTCCCGCCGGAAGAGCCACGTTCCGCTCAGCTTTTCCCGGCAAGAGCAGCAAACAGGCAAGCCAAACCCTGCCACAACTGGCGCAGACAAAACCATGTAATTGGGTAATTAAGTAATTAGTTTGTTCAATTACCCAATTACATAATTACTCAATTACCAATTCCCGGTGTCATTGACAGCCTGACCTGCCTATGCTATTCTCTTACCTGAGACACGGTAAGCTACCAGGGGACAAAAAAACCCCCTCCCCAATAAAGGGGCACTGTGAAGGGTGTTGGCGGCACCAAACAGTTTAGTAGCTTGCTAAAATAAACGAAGGCCGGGCGCTGCAACGTCTGGCCTTTTTTCTTGCACGAAGACCCTAAGGGTTTCAAAAACCCTTAGGGTCTTAATGCTTATACAGCCTGGTAATGCTGCATCCATGCCCAAAACGAACTTAACAGGTATCATGTATGGGCAGTGAGTGAAAACTAAGGCCAGTCTAACAAAAATAAAACACTATGTCAACAAATCTATAGGCTATAGATTGCGAAAAATGATGTAGTATATCCACCTATCCCCCAAAACATGCCGGTTTTGCCATAAACTTGACAACTTCGCGCTCCTTATATACGATCAGCGCCATGAACGTCACCGGCCAATTTGAACTCAATTTTGAACAATACAAACCAGACTGGGATAAACTGGGCGTCGTGGTGCCCCCGTTTACCATTGAAGCCGATCCCCGCTTCATGTACCTCTCCACCGAGACACGGCGCGCCCTGTCCAAAGTGAGCTACATGGTAGAGGCCGGGCAGGGGGCTTCGGTGGTGGTGGGGGAGATTGGCACGGGCAAGACGACGTTGGCTTCCTGGTTCCACAGCCGTTATGACCGGCGGCCCGATTTTGCCGCCGCCAAAATTGACGAGTCGCCCAAGAAGAGTGGGTTGCTGCTGCTGCGCCGGATTGCCGCCGAATTTGGCCTGCGTACTCGCCGCGCCACCGAAGACCAGCTCAACGAGTTCCGGGCATTTCTGGTGGAACAGAGTGAAAAGGGGATTTTGCCGCTGATTATCATTGACGAGGCGCATGAGTTGAGCGTGGAGCAGTTTGTGGAACTGCGGCGGCTGCTGAACTTCCGCGACCCACGCGGTGGCAAGGCGTTCCAGTTGATTTTGCTTGGCCGGCCGGAACTGGACATCAATTTACGCGATGCGCCCGATTTTAACGACCGGGTGGCCACTCGTTCCTCATTGGACCCGTTGACGCCGGATGATACCCGGTCGTTGATTGAGTACCGGTTGTTGGCGGCGGGGCGGGATTCCAAGCAACGGCCGTTATTCACCGACGACGCCATTTTACCTATCTGGCGGGAAACACGCGGTTATCCCCGCAGTATCTGCCTGTTGTGTTTGCATCTGTGCCTGGAACTGCTGGCGCAGGGCGGCACACAAATTGACGAACCCTTTGTAGAGGCGTTTTTGGAAAAGCATCAACAGTATCGGCGGGCGGCGGGATAATCGTGACACGTGACACGTGACACTTCTTGGGTCACGCATCACGCATCACGCATCATTGTGATGAGCCGGGATCAAGAGAAGGACAATTTGCAGGCCAGCACCCTGGCGGCGTTGTTGAAAGACAAACAGCCCAAACGGGGACGGCCGTCGCATCCCGTTAGCCGCCAGAATGTGTACATTGCCCTGACCCCCGCCCAAAAACAAACACTCAAACAATTAGCCACCATCCTGCCGGAAACTATCAGCCGCGCCGACGTACCCGATCTGGTCATCACCGCCCTAACCGCGCGCCTGGAAGGGCTGCACCGTGCCGTAGCCGACCGCACCCGCACCATTCCCGAAGGTGTCACCGATTTAGAATCACTCTACCTGCTGTGGGATTTGCCGCTGCCCGGCAAAGACGAGGACGCCGCCTGGACATCCATTCGCGTCTCGCCGCAGCAAGTCCTGGATTTGGGTCGGGCGCATGGTACGCTGAACGCCGCCTTTGGCGTGACCCGCAGCCAGACGTTTGTCTTGGGTATAGCCTTGTTAATCCAATCATTGGAAGACCATCCCCCCGATCCGTCGCTGACAACGCTGGAATCGGTGCGCCAGCAAATCCTCCACAATTATTTATGAGTAGCTCACAAATAAATGCCCGATCCTGGCGCAGTTTTCTGCGTATAGCCAAAATTTACACTGGAAGACGGACCGATTTTTACAAAACTAGATCACATGTTCAGTTTCATTGTTCATTTTTTCAAGATTGGTTCAATCTCGAAGATTGAACCATTCTCTACTACCCCATGATTTATAATGCCAGATTTCGCTGTTTCCGGGGCTGTCCCGGTGAATACCCTGTTTTTGAGGTGATGTATACCTGCCCCCATTGTGGCGGCTTGCTGGAAGTGTACCATGACGTGGAGGCGCTGCGGCGGCGCAGCCCGGCGGCCTGGATGAAAATTCTGGAAGAACGCGGTGGCTCCACGCAGTGGCCGTATGGTTCCGGCGTGTGGGGGATGAAAGAGTGGGTGATGCCCAATCTGCGCGACGAGAACATCGTCAGCATGTTTGAGGGTAACTCCAATCTGTTTTGGGCCGAGCGATTGGGGCGGCAAATTGGCGTACCGGACTTGTGGGTGAAGTTGTGCGGCAACAGCCATACCGGCAGCTTCAAAGACCTGGGCATGACGGTGCTGGTGAGCGTGGTCAAACAGATGATTGCCGATGGCAGCCCGGTGCGGGCGGTGGCCTGCGCCAGCACGGGCGATACCAGCGCGGCGTTGGCCGCGTATGCGGCGGCAGCAGGTATCCCGGCGGTGGTGTTTTTACCGCAAAACAAGGTGAGCCGCGCCCAATTGATCCAGCCCATTGCCAACGGCGCGCATGTGTTGGCGCTGGATACCGATTTTGACGGCTGTATGCGTATTGTGCGCGAGATGACGCAGGATAATACCCTCTACCTGGCGAACTCGATGAACAGCCTGCGGATTGAGGGGCAGAAGACGGTGGGCATTGAAATTGTGCGCCAGTTTGATTGGGAGGCGCCGGATTGGATTGTGATGCCGGTGGGTAATCTGGGTAATATCAGCGCCCTGTACAAAGGGCTGAAGATGCTGATGGAGCTGGGGATTACGAATAAGATGCCCCGGCTGGCGGCGGCGCAGGCGGCCAAGGCCAATCCTTTTTATCAGAGTTATCTGAATGGGTTCAAGGAAAAGGTGAGCCTGCCCGCCCAAAATACGCTGGCCTCGGCCATTCAAATTGGCGATCCGGTGAGTTATGAGAAAGCGGTGCAGGCGATTCAGATGACGGATGGGGTAGTGGAGCAGGCGACGGAGCATGAACTGGCTAATGCCGCCGCTTTAGCTGACCGTACCGGGATGTATACGTGTCCGCACACGGCCGTAGCCCTGGCCGTCCTCTTCAAACTGGTCAATCAAGGGGTGATTAAGTCGCAGGAGCGGGTCATTGTCATCAGCACGGCGCATGGTCTCAAATTCACCAGTTTCAAACTGCATTATCACGAAGATGCCCTGGACGAGGTGGAAGCCCAACACGCCAACCCGCCCATCCTCCTGCCACCGGATATTGATCTGGTGCGGGAGACGCTGGCGGGGCGCCTGCACTGATTTCTGAAAAAGAATGGCTGCGACCAACTAAACGGTCGCAGCCATCAAACAAGGGAGGAGAAAAGAAAGTGAAGTTTACAGTGGCGGTTATTCGCCTGGGGGTAACAAAACGGCGTTGATTACATGGATGATGCCGTTGGAGGCCACGATGTCGGTGGTAGTGACTTCAACGGTATCATTGAGCAGGACACGGCCGTCGCTCACCGTAATGGTCACATCTTCACCCAATAACGTGGTAGCCGCATCCAGTGTCACAACCGTTTCGGCCGGTACAGCTCCATCTACCACATGATAGAGCAGAATGTCGGTTAAAGCGCCGTTGGGGTCGGCCAGTAATGCTTCAATCGTGCCTTCGGGCAGAGCCGCAAAAGCGTCATCGGTGGGGGCAAAGACGGTGAAGCTGCCTTCCCCGGCCAACGTATCCACCAGCCCGGCCGCATCCAGAGCCGCTACCAGCGTGGTGAAGTTGCCATTTTCTACAGCAATTTCGGCGATGGATGGTTTTTCCTCGGCAACCATGCTGGGGGGGAGCAGTACGGCATCAATGACGTGGATGATGCCATTGTCCGCCATAATGTCGGTGATGATGACGGTAACAGATTCATTCAGACGCACGTTGCCATCCTGAACAGCAATGGCTACATCCTCGCCACCGAGCGTGGTGGCGGCATCTAGCCCGACCACTGCCTCAGCCGGAACGGCGCCGGAGACAACATGATAGAGCAGGACATCGGTTAAGGCGCCCTGGGGGTCGGCCAGTAATGCTTCAATCGTGCCCTCGGGCAGGGCGGCAAAGGCGTCATCGGTAGGGGCAAAGACGGTGAAGGGGCCATCACCGGCGAGCGTTTCGGCCAGGCCGGCGGCGGTCACGGCCGTGACCAGGGTGGTGAAACGGCCGTCGGCCACGGCAATATCCACAATGCTGTTCCCGGCCATTTCTTCTACTTCTGGTTCTTCGGTGGGCATGACAACGGCCGTCGCCGTAGGCGGAACGGTCGCGGCCATAGTGGGGGCTTGGGTACCGCTTGTGCCGCCACAAGCCGCCAGGGATAGGGTAAATACCAGCAAAAGGGTAAAAAAGGTTATGCGTTTCATTTGTTTGTAACTCCTCATATAGTCAATTTCGTAAAAGTGAGAATCAAACATTCCCAGGCATAACCTTACAACAAGTACAACCGCCGTCAACGTATTGTACAAATTGGCTCATGTTTGTCTAATTTTTGTATACATATTTCGCCGATGTTTCGGCGTTGTGCTAATCGGTGTGACGTTTTAACGGCCGTCCGCCAGCCGCTGGCCGTCGCTCAGCCGTTGCCAGGCTATCGCCAGGCGGCGAATCCCTTCATCTATGGTTGCTGGCGTTTGGGTGGCGAAGTTGAGACGCAGGTAAGGTTGCCCTTCGGCAAAGTCGGGAAAGAAGCGCGTACCGGGGGCAAAATCCACCCCCTCGGCCCTGGCCAGTGCCAGTAATTCCAGTGATGAATGGTTTTCCGGCAGGCGCAGCCAGATGAACAGGCCGCCCTGGGGCGGCGTAACCTGGACTTCGGCGGGGAGGTAACGCTCAATGGCAGTGAGCATGGCGTCGCGGCGCTGGCGATACAGGCGGCAGGAGCGGCGCAGATGGGCCTGGTAACGGCCGACGGTGACGTACCGTTCCAGGGCGCGCTGCATTAGCGCCGAGGTGGCCAGATCATGGACGCGCTTGGCAGTGACCAGCCGGGAGAAGAGCGGCCCCTCGGCCACCAGAAAACCGATGCGTAAGCCGGGCATGAGCATTTTGGAAAAGGTGCCGATGTAGATGACCTGGCCGGGTAGGGAGAGGGCTTTGATGGCCGGCAGGCTACGGCCGTCGTACCGCAAATCGCCGGCAAAATCATCCTCCAACACGGGCACGTTGTACTGGCCGGCCAACGCCACCAACTGGCGGCGGCGCGCCCCACTCAGGCACACCCCGGACGGGTTCTGGAAGTTGGGGATGGTGTAAATGAGCCGGGGATGGTATTTTTGCAGCACTGCCTCTAA
>JAHBVI010000077.1 GCA_019637635.1 Anaerolineae bacterium | reverse complement strand
ATCTATTTTAATATGGAAGCAAAATTTTGCCCTTTCTGTCAACGTAAGAATAAACCAGACGCCATCCGCTGCGCCCACTGTGGCGTACTGCTGATTGCGCATCGGCCAGGGGCATTCACCACAATGAGCGTTTCCTCGCCTGCTGCCATGCAGGATCAGGAGGAAAAAGACTGTGCCGGGCGTATTGGGCATTTGCCGCCCGATTCATTTGCTCTTTTTATTCTCGATTTTGCCGAACCTATCGTCCTGAAAAACCAGCCGGTACTGGTGATTGGCCGGGATAACCCGGAACCAAATAAGGACACCATGCTCGATATGTCCCGCTATGGGGACCTGGCGCAGGGCATTTCGCGGCAACATGCCCAAATTCATTATGCGAATGGGGATTATTCGATTGAAGACCTGGGCAGCACCAACGGCACCTGGCTGAACCGCAGTCGTCTGACGCCCGGTCAAACGTATCCGCTGCGCAGTGATGACCAGGTATGGCTTGGCCCACTCAAACTGCTTTTTTGTAGAGGCTCGGCGAATGCGAGCGAACGAGTCGTTTTTTCATTGCGGCTGGTGAATTCGTTGGCTGCGCCCCCACGTCTGATACCGCCTGACTTATTGTTGGCAGAAATAGCCCCCTATTTGCGAGCATTGGAGCAGTTAGAAGAAGTGCGGGCGGCTTGCCTGCAAGAAACGGCCAAACCGATTTATGTAGCCTCCATTGAAGAAACGGCCGTATACATTCAGGTGCAGATGGATGGTCTACACGATGTAGCCGCGCTCATGAGGAAATGGGTTATGCGCTGGCGTGACGAACACCTGGAAATGGTGAATGCGCCCGACGCCGGTGAATTGCGATGGCAGGAACAGTTACGGCCGTTAGCCACCCGCATCGCCGAATTTTTACAGCCCACCCTGCCCCCTAACGACCTGGCGCCATTTATTGACGCCTTTATTCCCCCTTTGTCCCGTCTGGTGACAAGCCCCTTTGAGTTTAATGTGGAATAGGGCGATTTTTTCAAATCGCCCTACATCTTACTTACTGCCCTTTAATCGCCGTCCACATTTCATCCCAAACAAATAGACCATCACCCAACTCCGTGAGCCATTGTAACTTGGCCTCAACTTCTGGCGGTGGGTAAATGCCGGGATCAGACAGAATATCCGGCTCAATATACGCTTTGGCCGCTTCATTGGGGCTGGCGTAATAGGTGAAGTTGGTGATAGCTGCACCATTTCCCGCATCCAACAGATAATTGATGAAGTGGAGAGCCGTATCACGTTTGGAACTGGAAGCAGTCACACAGATATTGTCCATCCACTTCACCGCGCCCTCTTGGGGTATGGCGTAATACCAGTTGCCATCTTCCGTTTCGTCGCTGTAGGTGGACCAGTAGGCATTGGCCGCGTCCCCACTCCAGGATTGTGACAAGACCACTTCATCGGCAATTAACAGCGAATCGTCATAATCCTCGCTGTTAAACGTTTTCCAATAGGGCTTGGCGCGCACAATCAGGTCACGCGCCTGTTCCAATTGACTGCGGTCGGTTGAATTGGGCGAATAGCCCAGGTATAACAAAGCAGCAGCAATCAACTCGCGCTGATCGTTCAGGACATTGATACCGCCGTCGGCGTATTGGGCCAGTAATTCCGGGTCAAAGAGATAAGCCCAACTATCGGGGGGGGTTTCCTCAAAATAGGGATGCCCGGCGCGGTAGGCAATACCGGTTGTCCCCCACTGATATGGCAGGCAATGTTTGTTGCCGGGATCAAAGGGGGCGTTTTTGAAGTCCCCATCAATGTTGGCAAAGTTGGGGATAGCATTGGGATCAATTTCCGCCAACAGCCCCAGTTCGATCATCTGTGCCACCATATAATCTGAGGGCACGATAACGTCATAGCCGGTAGCGCCAGCCTGCAATTTAGCCAACAGATCCTCATTGGAAGCAAAGGTGTCATAAATGATTTTGACGCCATATTCTTGTTCATATGCAGTTAGCAACTCTTCGTCAATATAGTCGGCCCAGTTATAGACGCTGAGTTCGGAAGCGAGTTGAGGGGCAGCATCGGAACCGGTATCGGCAGTCGGCTCGCCACTCTCCGAACTGGGGCCGCCACCGGGACCGCCGCCACATGCCGCTAACAGCAACACGGCCGTTACCAACAACACCAATAAAACAGCAAAATTACTCTTCATCTTTTTCCTCCGTTACGATCTACGCTGTAATACCAGCGACAAGACCACTAAAAACGTTGATCCCAACAGCATGAGCGTGGAGATGGCGTTAACCTCCGGCGTCACACCAAATTTAATCATAGAGTATACCCGCACCGGGAGCGTGGTTGACCCCGGCCCAGACACAAAAAAGGTGATCACAAAATCATCCAGCGACAGTGTGAAAGCCAGCAGCGCCCCGGAAACAATAGCCGGCATGAGCAGCGGCAGCGTAACCCGGCGAAAAGCCGTCCATTCATTTGCCCCCAGGTCGGCCGCCGCTTCCTCCAAATTGCGGTCCATATCGGCCAGCCGCGACCGCACAATAACAGCCACAAAGGAGATGTTGAAGGCGACATGGGCGATGAGAATGGTATACCGGCTGAGGGGGATAGCTACAATCACAAAGAAGAGCAGCGCCGACAGCGCCATGACAATATCGGGGATGATGATGGGCAGATACATCACGGCGTCGAAGGGCAGTTTGCCCCGATAACGATACCGCTCCAACGAAATAGCCGCCAGCGTACCCAAAACGGTACTGATCAGCGTAGACCAGGTGGCTACCCACATGCTCACCTTGAAGGCGCTGATCATCGCCTGGTTATTGAAAAGTACCCGATACCAATCGGTGGTGAAACCGGTCCACACCCCCACCACCTTGTTGGCGTTGAAGGAGTAGATGACCAGGATGAGAATGGGCAGGTAGAGGAACAAAAAGATGCTGTAGGCAAACCAGGTGAGCAAACGGCCGCGCACGGCCGTGCCCCGTTCCCGTCTTGGGCGCGGCTTTACCAGATTGGCTGGCTTGGGGGGAGAAGTCGTTATTGTACTCATTATTTACTGTCCAAAACCCGAAGTCGGACTTCGGATTACGAATGACGGATTACGTCATTTGCTGATTCTTCGCCAGCGTGCGGAAATAAACCAGCGTCGCCGCCAGCATAATAGCCATCATAATGAAACCAATGGCTGAACCAAACGGCCAGTTACGCACCGTCATAAATTGCTGTTGCAGCAGGTTGCCCAACAACGAGACTTTTGCCCCACCCATCAGGTCGGGCGTTACGTATGCCCCCAATGAAGGGATGAACACAATCACCGAACCGGCCACAATGCCCGGCATGGAAAGCGGCAGCAAGATACGGAGAAAACTTTGCCGGGCATTGGCGCCCAGATCGGCCGCCGCCTCTAACAGATTCCAATCTAACTGCTCCAAATTGCTGTACAGTGGCAAGATCATAAACGGCAAGAAGCCATAAAAGAGCCCCATCATCACCGCCGGTTGGTTGAACAGCAGCGGCAGTTTGCGCGAGGTGACTTCAGCCAGCCAGGTAAAAAATGCGGAGTTGTCGGCCAACATCAGGGCCTGCTGGTGTAACGTAATCGTCCAAAAATTGTTGATAGGGCCGGAATCACGCAAAATCAATATCCAGGCATAAGTACGCACCAAAAAATTCGTCCAGAAGGGGATCATCACCAGGAAAATGAGCATGCCGCGATACTGTTTAGGCTGGCGGGCAATCCAGTAAGCAAAGGGATAACCGACTACCAGACAAATGATGGTGTTGAGGATGGCAATCCACACCGACCGGGCGAAGATGCGCAAATAGATAAATTCCCCACTAATCCGGCTGAAAAAGCGTATGTAGTCGTTGAAGTAAATGCCGATATTGTTCAGTTCAAACGGCGGGTAAGCGACCGTTCCTAAACGGGTACGTTCGCCCAAACTGACGATAAAGACGATGATCATGGGGGTAATAAAGAATATGCCCAACCAGAATGCTGCCGGATAAGCCAGTGACCAGCCTACCTGGCGGGTAAGCAGCAAGAGCTTAAAGAGCGCCAGCGCCAGAATGACAGTGGCGCCCCAAAATTCACGCAGTAGGGCAAAGTAGGTGAAGGCAAGGAGGATGGCAAGCACGGCCGTGACCAACCCCGTCACGCGCGCCCACTTCATCCCCCGCAGCAGCCCCACCCCCACCACCAGATCGGCTGCGAATAACCCGCCGTAGATGACATAGGGCAAAACAGGCGGCCAGTTAGTCAACGCCAGTTCCGCCCCCAGCGGCGTCCAACTAAACGCGCTAAATGTCATCCAACGGAACAACAAAAAAGCCCACAACGCCGCCCCGCCCAATGACACATACGCCGCCATTTTCCACAAGGGGTCTATACCCGCTTCCATCACCACACGGGGTGGCGCCGCTGTTTGTTCTTCTGTGGTAGAGAGTGCCATGATCCCTCTTGAGTTCGTAATCCGTAAGCCGTGAACCGTAATCTGATCCCCAAAGTCGGCTTACGGATTACGGATTACGGGTAACGGGCTACTCCGTCAACACCTGCGCATTTTCCGCAGCCCAATGGACATAAACCGTGCTGCCGGTATCAAAAACCTGATCGTAGCGGGAGCCAAAGTTTTGCACACGCACAAAAATGCTGGCGTCGTTAGCCAGCGCCACGCGATAGCGGGTGTCGGTGCCAATGTAGATCGCTTCCTGGATACGGCCGTCTACCACCACATTATTTTGCTCCGTCGCCAGCCATTCGCGCATGTCAATCTTTTTGTCCGGGATTTGCCCACCAAACAACTGCTCAATTTCATCCACATCCACCCCCGCCTTCATCACATCCACCTCACCCGTGGGGTAGAGGTTAATCTTCTCCGGGCGGATAGCCAGGGTGATTTCTTCGCCAACGGTCAGGTCACGGCCGTCGGCCGTACCCAACACCACCAACCCACCCAAATCAATCGCGGTGAAGTGTCCCAATTCGGCCACCTTGCCGGTTACAAAATTCGTCTCGCCGATAAAATCGGCCACAAACCGGTTCTGGGGATGTTCATAAATCTCGCGGGGCGCGCCCACCTGCTGCACAATGCCCGCATCCATCACCGCAATGCGATCAGACATCGTCAGCGCCTCCTCCTGATCATGCGTCACATAGATGAAGGTAATGCCCACTTCCGACTGAATTTGTTTCAGTTCCAACTGCATCGCTTTGCGCAGCTTCAAATCCAGCGCCCCCAACGGCTCATCCAACAGCAGCACCTCTGGTTTATTTACCAGCGCCCGCGCCAGGGCAATACGCTGCTGCTGCCCCCCGGAAAGCTGCTTGGGACGGCGGTCGCGCAAATGGGGCAGCCGCACCAGTTCCAGTACATCGCCTACACGCCGTTCAATTTCTGCTTTCGGCGTCTTTTTCATTTCCAGACCAAAAGCCACATTTTGGGCCACCGTCATGTGCGGGAAGAGGGCATAATTTTGGAAGACGGTATTGACCGGACGTTTATAAGCAGGAATCCCGGCGACCGGCTGCCCGTGAATGAGAATTTCACCCAGAGACGGCTGCTCAAAACCGGCAATCATGCGCAGCGTCGTCGTCTTGCCACAGCCGCTTGGCCCCAGCATAGAAAAAAACTCGCCATCGCGTATATCTATTGAGATGTTATCTACGGCCGTAAACTCCCCAAACCGCTTCGTGACATCAACTACCCCCACCGCTACCGAACCATGATGCTCAGGTGTTTTTCCCAATCCCTCTCCTCCGTTTCAGTGAGCAGTTAGCAGTCAACAGTTAACAGTGTTTTTGCCGCTGATTACTGCTCAGAGCTTACTGCTCACTAACACAGGCCGCGCCCCGTGCGCCATTTTGTAAGTATGCAAAATAAAAAAGGTTTGGGTGCGCTGTACGCCCACCACATTCTGCAAGTTGTCACGCAAGAATGATGCCAGATGTTCCCGATTTCTGCAAAGAACTTCGACGATTAAATCATACTCCCCGGAAACCATAATAAGATAACTGACTTCCGGTAGGGCGGCAATGTCTATGGCCGCCTGTTCCAGGTAAGGCGCCTGCACCGTCACCCCGATCCAGGCCGGCGCATCATACCCAATTTTGTGGGGATCAATGACGCCAATAATTTGCAGCGCCTGGCTTTCCACCAACCGCCCCACCCGGTTGCGCACTGTCCCCTCAGTCACATTTAATTCTTTGGCAATCTCCGTAAACGGCTTACGGCCGTCGCGCTGCAACTGTTCAATAATCGCAATATCTAAATTATCCATTCCTCTTGCCACCATTACGATTTTTCGGTATTATTCTCCAAATCCCTACGATATTCGGAGTCAACTATCATTTTATTACGAATTTCGTAATTGACCAAATCACATCCGCCATCGGCCAACCGATTACCGATTACCGATAACCGGCCACCGATACCGGATCACGGAGAAATCCCATGCCCTACCAAGGCCCCAAATCCCACGAATTTTTTGAACGCGCCAAAAAGGTATTGCCCTATGGCGTCAACTCCAACTTCCGCTACCACGACGATTACAATACGCCCGTCGTGGCTGACGCGCAAGATCAATATGTATTTGATTTTGACGGCCGTAAATACATAGATTACCGCCTCGGCTTTGGCCCCATCATCCTGGGACACACCGACCCGTTCGTCAACGGCCGTGTCAAAGCCGCCATTGATCACGGCATCAGCTTTGCCTCCACCCAGGAATTGGAAGTCAAAGTTGCCGAACGCATCATAGACATGGTGCCTGGCGTGGAAATGGTACGCCTGACCAACACCGGCTCCGAATGTACCATGCACGCCCTACGCCTGGCGCGTGGCTACACCGGGCGCGACCTGGTCGTCAAATTTGAAGGCAGCTACCACGGCGCACACGACTACACACTCTGGTCAACGGCCGGCGGCAACCCCGAAAAAGTGGGCAACCGCCAGCGCCCCACCGCCTACAAAATGAGTTGGGGCATCCCCGAAGTCATGCGCGACCTCATTCAGGTACTCCCTTTCAACGACGTAGAAATCCTGGGCGACTTCCTGCAAGAAAAAGGTGACCAGGTAGCCACCATCATCATGGAACCCATCTTGGGCAACGGCAACGCCATCATGCCCCGCCCCGGCTTCCTGGAATTTGTGCGCGAACAATGTGATCAATACGGCATCATGCTTATCTTTGACGAAGTAAAAACCGGCTTCCGCATTGCGGCCGGCGGTGCGCGGGAAGCATTTGGCGTCATTCCCGATCTCTCCACCTATGCCAAAGCCCTCGGCAACGGCTATCCTATCGCCGCCATAGGTGGCAAACGCGAGATTTTAATGAACATCGCCCCCGGTAAAGTGTTCCAGGGTGGCACCTATACCGGCAATACGGTCTCTACGGCTGCGGCCGATGCGGTGCTGGAATATATGGCCACCGGCCAGGTTTTTCCCAAAATCGAGAAGGTAGGCCGGATGATCATGGATGGCTACCATGAAATTCTCACCCGCCACAACGTACCTCACGTCATCAACGGCGTACCCGCCATGTTCGGCTACGCCCTGATGACCGATGAACCAATGTACGACTGGCGCGACCTGCACAAAGCCGATTGGGACATGTACGAAGAGATCACCCGCTACATGATCGAGCACGGCGTCTTACCCGAAGCCGATGGCCTGGAACCGTACTTCCTCTGCTCCGACCACACCGAAGAAAACGCGGCGACCACCTTGCAGGTGTTTGAAGATGGGTTGAAGCATGTGTTAGGGAAATGAGATTGGGAGATTAGGAGATCAACTCTCCAATCTCTCAATCTCGCGGTGTCCCCATCGCCAATCTCCCAATCTCTATGAAAACCACCCCCTTCTGGACCGACCAATTCCCCCGCCCGGCCGATCTGCCGGTGGCGGCAAACCTGCCTGATCAGGTAGATGTAGCCATTGTTGGCAGCGGTTATACCGGCCTAAATGCGGCGCGGGTGTTGGCAAAGGCAGGCGCATCGGTGGCCGTGTTAGAGCGGCACACCATTGGCTGGGGGGCCAGTTCGCGCAATGGGGGCATGGCCACGCCGGGGATTAAACGGCCGATTAAACAAATCTACCAGGCTTACGGCCGTGACTACGCCCACCAGTTCTGGCAAGCCTCCCTGGATGCCATTGACCTGATTGACCAACTCGTCCGCGAGGAAGAGATTGATTGCGATTGGCAACGCAACGGCCACATCGCCCTGGCGGCCAAAGCCAGCCACTTTGAAAGCCAGAAACAGTCCAGTCGTTGGCTCAAAGAGGAGTTCGGCCACGAAACCACCCTGGTCGCCCCCGGCGATTTGCACAGCGAAATTGGCTCAGGTATCTACTTTGGTGGTCTGGCCGATAACTACAGCGGTGGTCTACAACCGGCCAAATACGTCTTTGGCCTGGCGCGGGCCGCCACCCGATACGGCGCCCACCTCTGCGAAAACGCCGACGTGCAGCGCATCGAACGACTGCCCACCCGTTTCCTGGTTCACACCGGCAATGGCAGTGTAAACGCCAGAGAAGTCCTGGTCGCCACCAACGGTTACACCGACCGGCTCGTACCCGCCCTCAAACCCAAAATCTTCCCCGTCGGCAGCTATATCATCGTCACCGAGCCGCTGCCACCTGACCAGCAGCAGAAACTCAGCCCCAAGGGGCGCATGTTTTACACCACGCAGAATTTTTTGCACTATTTTCGGCTGACGCCGGACGGCCGTCTGCTCTGGGGCGGCCGTAACAACCTGAGCGTAGACCTGGACCCGCAGGAAAGCGCCCGGCGGCTGCGCGCCAGCATGAACCACGCCTTCCCCGAACTGGCCGACGTGCCCATTACCCATACCTGGACGGGGCAACTGGGCCTTACCTTCGACCTGATGCCGCACATTGGCCGGGCGGATGGCATCCATTATGCCTTTGGTTACTGCGGGCACGGCCTGTCCATCGCCACCTACGTGGGCACAGAAGTGGGCAAGCTGCTCGCCGGGCAAATCAGCCGCAGCCCCTTCCAGGAAATCCCAGAAGACACCCGCTTCTTTTACCGCAATCGCCCCTGGTTCCTCCCCTTCGCCGCGCAATACTATCGTTTCAAAGATTTAATTTCTTAAACGGGTCGGCTAAAGCCTCCCCTCCGGTTGAGCCATACCCCTTACCGGTTTTCCAATCTCTGCCATATATGGCCGGTTTCGCCGATATAGCTGGATTGCGGGCGAATGAGACGGCCGTAGCGCTGCTGCTCCAAACAATGGGCAATCCAACCGGCGGCGCGGCTGATGGCAAAGGTGGGGGTAAAGAGGTCGGTTGGCAACCCCAACCCGTGCAGCAGCAAAGCGGTATAAAATTCCACGTTCGTTTGCAGATTACGGCCTGGTTTGTATTCCGCCAGGAGGGTCACGGCCGTAGCCTCCACCTCTTTCGCCAGTTCATACAGCGCCATATCGCCATCGGCCGCAAACATCTGCTCCGCCGCCGCCGCCAACACCTCGGCGCGGGGATCGCGCACCTTATAAATGCGGTGGCCGAAACCCATCAGCCGCTCGCCTGCTTCCAGTTTGGCGCGCAGAACGGGTTCCGCATTTGCCACATTGCCAATTTCAAACACCGTATCCAGCGCCGGGCCGGGCGCGCCGCCATGCAGTGGCCCCTTTAGCGCCCCCACCGCCCCGGTCACGGCCGAGACCAAATCCGAATTGGTGGCAATAATCACCCGCGCCGCAAAGGTGGAAGCGTTCAGTCCATGATCCACCACCGTATTCAGGTACGTTTCCAGACCCCGCACCCGCGCCGCGCTCGGCGCCTCGCCGGTCAGCATGTAGAGATAATTGGCCGCATGGCTCAAATCGGCACGCGGCGCAATCGGTTCCTGCCCTTGCAAGTAGCGCCAATAGGCGGCCACGATGGTCGGGAAGCGGGCCACAATGGTAAAGGCCAGCTGCTCGTCGGGCACACCCAGGCTCAGTGTGCCCGCGCCAATGCGCAAAGCATCCATCGTCGGCGCGTTTTCGGCGGCGACGGATTTCAGGAGGGCCAGTGTGGCCGGGGGGACGGTGCGGTAGGCCGCCAAATTGTGCTGGAAGGTGGTTAGTTCGGCGGCGGTGGGCAGACGGCCGTGCCACAGCAAATAGACCGTCTCCTCAAATGTGGCGTTGGCCGCCAGTTCCGCCAGCGGAAAGCCGCCGATAATCAATTCACCCGCCAGGCCATCTACATGGCTCAACCGTGTTTCCGCCGCTACTACCCCTTCCAGTCCAGGGACAAAATTTGTGCCGTTTTTCATATTAAAAATGCTCCTTTGTAGGGCGATTTTCCAAATCGCCGCTCGATTTTCGGCGTGTCACAAAATCATCGGCGCTCCCCAAAGACTACAGCGGATGGAGGAATAAGCGGATATATTTCCAGAGGAGACTTCACGGGCGATAGCCCACCCACATGAACGAAAATAGAACGCCTTTTTACAACATTTTATCCGCGTCATCCGCGTGGATCCGCGTCCTATTTTCACAGGAATCCGTTCAATTCTTCATCCGCTGTAGTCATAGCGAATAAGTAAAGACACTACCGATTTTCTAAAATCCCCGCTCGATTTTCCAAATCGAGCTACCGGAAGGATATTAGGTTGATTTTATATTGTCAATGTTGATTTTGCAATCAATACATCATGGGCTACAATCAGGGTAACTATCTCAACGCAAAGGTGCAAAGTGGCAAAGACAGCAAAGAGGAAACGAGCGTTAGAAAACCAGGCGCGGCGTCTGGCGGCAACGCACAAAACAAAACAGGCGCAGGCCAGCCAGATCATTCATTTCCGGTTACTGGCATTTGTACTGGCGGCGGTCATCAGTGGGATCACCTTTTTTGAGTGGGGAGCGATGGCCTGGCTGCCGGTCACGGCCGTCGCCTTTGTCCCGTTTGTGGCGCTGGTTATCTGGCACCGGCGGGTGGACACGGCCGTGACCCGCCTCCACCTCTACCACCAGATCAAACAAACCCACCTGGCCCGTCTGGCATTGGATTGGGACACCCTGCCCCCACCCCTGCCCGCCCCGGAACGGTTGGAACACCCCTTTGCCATTGACCTTGACCTGGTCGGGGCGCGGTCGCTGCATCAGTTGTTGGACACGACCGTGAGCCAACAAGGCAGCGAGCGACTGCGTGACTGGTTGCTGGAAACCAACCCCGACCCGGCCATTATCGCCCAACGGCAGGCATTGGTCGCCGAGTTAATCCCCCAGGTTCGTTTCCGGGACCGGCTGGTATTACAGGCCATGTTGGTGAGCGGCGACGGCCGTTTCTCCGGACAGGCGCTCACCAACTGGCTGGCACAAACGACGCCCCCCAGTCAGTATCGCCGACCGCTGCTGGTCTTGTCAGCTTTAGCCGTTTTGAATATCGTCGCCGGTTTCCTCTTTCCGGCAGCAGGATTACCCGACCTTTCGCTCATTACCTGGCCGCTTTACCTGGGCCTTTACCTGCTGTGGGGTTTTCGCCAGACCGGGGCGCTGCTGCGCGATACGCTGACTTTGCAAGATGCTCTGGAAACGGCCCAGGTGGTTTTTGGCTTTTTAGAAAGGAATCATTACGGCCGTAGCCCCCATTTGCAAGCCCTTTGTGCCCCATTTCAAGACGAAGCGGCACGGCCGTCAACCTATATCCGGCGCGTGAGTCGGCTTTCTGCCGGGGCAGGCGCGGTCCAGAATCCGATATTAGGTTTCATTCTCAACGTGTTTGTGCCCTGGAATCTCTTTTTTGCGTACCAGATTGCCCGCTGCCGCCAGGAGTTGGCGCAGCGGCTGCTCCTATGGTTGGACGTGTGGTATGAATTGGAAGCGCTCAACAGTCTAGCCGCGTTTGCCTGGCTGAACCCGGATACGGCCACCTTTCCCACCATTGTGGAAAGGGGCAGTCACTTTTCGGCACGGCAGATGGGGCATCCGTTGGTGTCGCCGCCAACGCGGGTGTGCAATGACGTAACCATCAGCGAACCAGGCACGGTTTACATCATCACCGGTTCCAACATGGCCGGCAAGAGTACCTTCTTGCGCACCATCGGCGTCAATCTGGCGCTGGCCTATGCCGGTGGCCCGGTGCTGGCAGCGGAAATGCAGACTTCCCTCTTCCGCCTCTTTGCCTCCATCCGCGTGGCCGACTCCCTCACCGACGGCTTCTCCTTCTTTTACGCCGAAGTGCGGCGGCTGCAACAATTATTGGCCGCGCTGCCGGTGGATGAGGCACGGCCGTTATTTTTCCTGATTGACGAAATTTTCCGGGGCACCAACAACCGGGAACGGCTGATCGGCAGCCGCGCCTATATCCGCGCCCTGGCCGAAAGCAGCGGCCTGGGTCTCATTGCCACCCATGACCTGGAACTGGTACATCTGGCCGAAGAAAACGGCCGTATCCACAACTACCACTTCCGCGATGACGTGGCCGACGGCCGTATGGTCTTCGACTACACCCTCCACCCCGGCCCCTGCCCCACCACCAACGCCCTGAAGATTATGCAGTTGGCCGGACTGCCGGTGGGTGATGAGGTGATGGGATGATGAGGTGATGAGGCTAAGGGTGTGTTTCATTTCAGTTGAACACTGACTGGATCGCCCGGTCATAAATGACCAGGCTAGTCACTGACGCCGGATAAATCCGGCTGACGCGCCTGACTGACCGGTTCAGCCCGGTTGACCGGGCGTTGTTTTGTAGCCCGATGATTTATCATCGGGCGGTTCGGGCAAACGCTAAACTCATTTGAAACACACCCTAAGGCTAATCTCCCAATGACCAATGGCCAATGACCAATGAACACCTACCTTTCCGCCAAACAAGCCGCCGCTGAATTGGGCATTAGCCTGCCCACGCTGTACGCCTACGTCAGCCGGGGACTGATTCGCTCAGAAGTGGGTGAGGGGGCCAGCCGCGCCCGGCGCTACCGCGCCGAAGATGTGGCCGCGCTGAAAACGCGCAAGGAGATGCGCCAGCGCCCCGAAGCGGCGGCGGAAACGGCCGTCAAGACGGCCGTACAAACCGCGTTACATTGGGGCACACCCGTGTTAGAATCGGCCATCACGCTCATTGACAACGGCCGTCTCACCTATCGTGGGCACGACGCCCTCACCCTGCCAGACATGCACACCTTTGCCGACGTAGCCAACCTGCTCTGGCGGCAAGAGCTAACCAGCGGAGCGCAGTTCACCGCCGACATCGGCCCGCAGTGGGCGCCCATCGCCCCGCTCTGGCCGCACATCCACCAACTGGCGCTGATGGAGCGGCTGCAAACGGTGCTGCCCCTGGCGATGGCTCATGATCTGGCGGCGTATGATTGGCAGAGTACGGCCGTGTACCAGACCGGGCAACGCATTTTGCTGCTGCTGGCGACGGCCGTCGCCGGCCAACCCGTCTCCGGTTCCATCGCCGACGCCTTGCAACAAGCCTGGTCGCCGGAAGATACAACGCTCATGCCGTTGCTGGAATCCGCCCTCATTTACTGCGCCGACCATGAATTGAATGTCTCCGCCTTTGCGGCGCGGGTGGTGGCCTCGGCGCGGGCCACGCCGTATGCGGTGGTGCTGGCCGGGCTGGCCGCGCTGCAAGGCACACTGCACGGCGGCGCAACAGAACGGGTGGACGCCTTTTTGCGCGAGGTGGGCGCGCCAGACAACGCACGGGCCGCCATTAGCGCCCGGCTGCGCCGCGGCGAACCGATTCCCGGTTTCGGCCATCCCCTCTACCCGGATGGCGACCCGCGTGGACGGGCGCTGCTGGCAAAAGTGGCGGCGGCTTACCCGGCAACCCCCGGCTGGCAGTTGGCGCAGCAGGTGATGGTGGAGATGGTGACGGCCGTCAACCGCCACCCGAACATTGATTTTGCCCTGGTGGCTCTGGCCTGGGCAGCCAATCTGCCGCCGGGCGCGCCGCTGGCGCTCTTTGCCCTCGGCCGCACCGCCGGCTGGCTGGGCCACGCCCTGGAGCAAGTGGAACAAGACCAGATGATCCGGCCCCGCGCCCGGTATGTGGGGCCGTTATTCGTGATGCGTGATGCGTGACCGCTCTTTCATGCATCATGCATCACGTATCACGAGTTTAAGACTATGAGCAAAGTATTGATCACCGGCATCACCGGCTTTGTGGGCAGCGCGTTGGCGCGGGCATTGGCGGCTGAGGGGGCAGAACTGTTTGGGCTGGTACGGCCGTCGGCCGACCGTACTCGCCTGGAGGGGTTGGATGTCACCTGGTTGGAAGGGGATGTCACCGTCCGCGAGTCGCTGGTGGGCATGTTTGACTGGGTGGATGCGGTCATCCATGCCGCCGGCATGTTAGGGCGGGCCGGTGTACCCGAATCAGCCTATCACCAACTGCACGTCAACGGCACCAGCAATGTGCTGGGCGAAATTGAGAAGCTGGATAACCCGCCCAAGGTGTTGTACGTCAGCAGCCCCGGCGTTTTAGGCCCAATCAGCGGCCCTCCGGCCGACGAGAGCGCCCCTCACGCCCCTTCTAATGCCTATGAACGCAGCAAAGCGGCGGCGGAAATGGTGGCCCAGATTTTTGCCCGGCAGGGTACACCGGTGGTGATCACCCGGCCAGAATTTATATACGGGCCAACAGATTTGCATGTGTTGGGGCTATTTCAGGCGATACAAAACGGCCGTTTCTTCACCATTGATCACGGCCGTGCCACCTGCCACCCCACCTACATTGACGACGCCGTAGACGGGATGCTGCACTGCCTGAAACAAGGGCAGCGCGGCCAGATTTACCACATCGGCGGGCCAAAACCGGTCACGTTTCGGGAGTTGGCGGATACGATTGCTACGGCCGTGGGCGTTCCGCCACCTACACGCAATTTACCCCGCTGGTTAGCTATGGCCGGGGCTACCGCTCTGGAAATCGGCGGCGCGCTGTTCAAGTTCACGCCACCCCTCAGTCGGGATGGCGTCGCCTTTTTCAGCGATAACCGCTCCTTTAGCTGGCAAAAAGCGCACCGGGAATTGGGCTATACCCCTCACTTTGATCTGGCAACCGGGGTGGCGCTGACGGTGGCGTGGTATCAGGAACAGGGTTTGTTGGAGAGATTGGAGATTGGAGATTAGAGATTGGGTAACCTTCAATCTCCAATCTCCAATCTCCAATCTCTGTCGAAAAAAATGCAAAATATCATACAGAAACAATCTATCAAATCCCTCTACACCCTGGCGCTGGCCGAGGGTGAAGGAGTGGGCACGGCGTATGAATACTTTGCCAAGCGGCTGGTGTTACGGCCGTGGCTGCCCACCATCCCCCCGGTCAAACGGCTGCTCGTGGCCGGGCTGCCGGAAAAGTATGGTTCCAGCCTGGATTATCTGCTGCTGGCGGAGGAGTTGGGGGCTACGGCCGTTGTCGCCGACGACCGCCCGGCCTTTCTGGAGAAGTTCCGCGAATCGTGGCAAAAAGCGCAACAAATGGGGTGGCTGACGGCCGTGTCCGTTGACCTGTGTCTCGTGCAAAACATGGCGGAAATGGCCGAAGTGACCGGCCCGTTTGATCTGGCAATTTCTAACGAGGTCATCCAGCGTTTGGCGGCGGCGGAGCAGCTAACTTATGTGCAGAGACAACAGGAAATGGCCACGGCCGTTGCCCTTTTCTGCCCCAACGCCGCCAACCCCGACCACGCCGCCCACAGCGGCCTGTCCACCCTGAGCTTATCAGAACTTCTCACCCTGTCACCTGATCACCGTGTCACCTGGTCAGGCTACATAGACATGCCCCCCTTCCCCACCGGTGTCAGCCGCAGCGCCGAACAGCGCGCCCAGGCCGAAAGTGGCGCGTTTGAGGCGCTGGTGATGTGGGGCTTAGGCTATTTTGCGCGATTGGAACGGTGGCTGCCAACGGCCGTGCGCCGCCAGAAATCACACATCATTTATGCGTTTATGGGTCGTAGGGCATAATGGGAAGGATGCTTTTGTCATTCTGCGGTGTGTTATAATTTCAACGGCTTGGGAAACCATGTATAGTTGTACGGAAGATAAATGAGGCCAAACTATGACACTGGCTGTAGAGTTTCTCATTGATTCATTTGAGCGATTGAGCGAGAGAGAAAAGAAGCAGTTTGCCTTTGAGGTATTGCGGCGCATATCTGACCTGGACTACGCGGCGCTCTCTGATGAGGAACTTTTGTTAAGCGCGGAAGCTGTTTTCTTGGAACTCGACCAACAGGAAGTAGCCGATGGCCTTGCCCAGACGTGGTGAAGTATGGCTCGTTGATTTAGGTATGACGGCAAAGGTACGGCCGTGTCTCGTTTGCAGCATTCCCGTTCAGGATGAGGATCGGGCTTTAGTAACATTAGTCCCGCATACAACCAGCGTCAGAGGCTCCCGATTTGAAGTCGTTATTCCGGTCAAATTCTTGCGCGCCGGCGCCTTTGATGCACAAAATATCATTACCATTCCATACCCCAAGCTCATCAGAAAATTAGGCGCATTGACTCAACCACAGCTTACTTTAATTGATGATTCTCTGCGACTGTGGCTGGGACTGTGACCAATAAACGATTACCGGCTACCCATCACCTACGCTATAATCCCCAAACAAACCATTAACAAAGAAGGAAATCCATATGCCAACTGCTTTAATTACCGGCATCACCGGCCAGGATGGTTCGTATCTGGCCGAGTTTTTGTTGAGTAAGGGGTACACCGTCATCGGTATGGTGCGGCGTACCAGCACGCTCAACTTTCACCGCCTGGAACACATCCAGGACAAAATCACCCTCGTGCCCGGCGACCTGGGCGACCAGGTATCGCTCATCCACATTTTAGAAGAACACAAACCGGAGGAGGTTTACAATCTGGCGGCGCAATCCTTTGTGCAAACGTCGTGGAACCAGCCCGTTTTTACCGGCGACGTGACGGCCTTAGGCGTCACCCGGCTGCTGGATGCTATCCGTTTTGTAAACCCCAACATTCGTTTTTACCAGGCCAGTTCCAGCGAAATGTTCGGCAAGGTAGTGGAAGTGCCACAGCGGGAAACCACCCCCTTTTACCCCCGCAGCCCGTATGGTGTAGCCAAAGTTTACGGCCATTGGATCACCGTCAATTACCGCGAAAGTTACGATATGCACGCTTCGTCCGGCATCTTGTTCAACCACGAATCACCCCGGCGCGGCCTGGAATTTGTGACGCGCAAAATCACCTATCACGTGGCCCAAATTAAACTGGGGCTGGCGAAGGAACTGCGGCTGGGCAATCTGGATGCGCGGCGGGATTGGGGTTTTGCCGGGGACTACGTGAAAGCCATGTGGCTGATGTTGCAGCAGGAGTCGCCCGATGATTACGTGGTGGCTACCGGCGAAACCCATTCGGTGGAAGAGTTCCTGGTGCAGGCGTTTGGCTGCGTAGACCTGGACTGGCACGACTATGTGGTACAAGACCCACGTTTTATGAGGCCGGCCGAAGTTGACCTGTTGGTGGGCGACCCGACCAAAGCGGGGCAAAAGCTCGGCTGGGAGCCAGATGTGAGCTTTCCCCAACTGGTGCAGATGATGGTAGAGGCAGATATGGCGCTGCTGGAAGCGGGGCGGACGGGAATGTAAGAAGGTAATCGGTGATCGGTAAACGGTAAACGGTAGCGGATCAACTGATTACCGATAACTGATTACCTCACCAAAAGGTTAACATGAGCGACATCAAATTCGGTACAGACGGCTGGCGGGGGCGGATTGCCGAGGATTATACGTTTGACAATGTGCGCCGCTGTGCGCAGGGCTTTGCCAACTTTATCCACCAGCAAGGGCTGGCGGAAAAGGGCATTGTGATTGGCTACGATAAGCGCTTCCAGGCGGAGTTTTTTGCAGCGGCGGCGGCGGAAGTGCTGGCGGCCAATGACATTCACGTCTGGCTGACGGAGGGGGCGACGCCAACGCCCACTATTTCTTATGCGGTGGTGGATAAACAGGCCGGTGGGGCGGTTAACATTACCGCCAGCCATAATCCCCCCTGGGACTGCGGCTTTAAGGTGCGCGACCCGTTGGGCGGGGCCATTCCGCCCGCAGATTTGAAGAAAATTGAGGCGGCTATCCCTGCCCTGGATGGGGTGAAACGAATGAAGCTGGACGATGCGCTGAGCGACGGCCGTGTCCACATCTTCGACCCCGCCCCCGCCTACATCGCTCAACTGCACCGGCTGGTGGACATTGAGGCCATCAAAAATGCCGGCTTTAACGTGCTGGTAGATTGCATGTGGGGCAATGGGGCCGGCTGGTTTCCGCGGCTGCTGGCGAACGGCCGTACCCGCCTCACCGAAGTCCACAACGCACGCAACCCCATCTACCCCCACATGACCCGCCCCGAACCGATTCCGCCGAATGTGGATCATGGCCTGAGCATGGCCGGGGCAGTGGGTGCGGATGTGGTCATCATCAACGACGGCGACGCCGACCGCGTCGGTTTTGGCGATGAAAACGGCCAGTTTATGGACCAACTGCGTGTCTATGGGCTGATGGGCTATTACCTGCTGGAAGTGCGCGGTGAGCGCGGCCCTATTGTCAAGACCATTTCCACCACCAAGATGCTGAACAAATTGGGCCAGATTTACGGTGTGCCGGTGCATGAAACCGGCGTGGGCTTCAAATACATTGCGCCCAAAATGGTAGAGGTGGATGGGCTGATTGGCGGCGAGGAGAGCGGCGGTTACGCCTTTCGCGGGCATGTGCCGGAGCGGGATGGCATCCTGGCGGGGCTGTATATGCTGGACATGATGCGGCTGACGGGCAAGAAACCGTCGGAACTGCTGGCGGCGCTGTTTGAACTGGTTGGCCCCCACTTTTACAACCGGGTGGATTCGACCTTTGACCAGGGACGAAGGGCGGAAATCTGGCACAATGTGGATGCGGCACGGCCGTCTACCATTGGCGGTCTCAAAGTTACCGATATTGTCACCATTGACGGGCATCAGTTTGTCATGGAAGATGGCGGCTGGCTGTTGGTGCGCTTTAGCGGCACCGAACCCATAATCCGCGTCTACTGCGAAACGACGCACGAAGACCGCGTACAGACCATCCTGGAAGATGGCCTGCGCCTGGCCGGTTTGCAGTAGGTCAGCAATATCCATCAGGGATCCGTTAACCGATTACCGATGAGTCTACTGAAGAACGCCACCACAGAGACACGGAGGCACGGATTTTTTCTGGTCGAAATTCTCTGTGTCTCTGTGCCTCTGTGGTTTTTTCAGTAAGCTCACCAATTGCCGTGTACCAATGCTCATAGACACCCACTGCCATCTCGCCTTTCATCGCTTTGACGCCGACCGGACGGCCGTGGTGGCGCGGGCAGTGGCGGCAGGCGTGGCGCGCATCGTTGTGCCGGCGATTGATCTGGAAAGCTGCACGGCCGTACTCACCCTGACCGAGCAATTTCCCACAGTGTACGCGGCGGTGGGCGTTCATCCCAATTCCACGGCCGATTGGCAAGATGGCTGGCGGGATAAGCTGCGCGACCTGGCGCAGCATGAAAAAGTGGTGGCGATTGGCGAAATTGGGCTGGATTATCATTGGGATAAATCGCCCCACCCGGTGCAGCATCATGCCTTCCGGCAGCAGCTAGAACTGGCGGCGGAACTGGATTTGCCGGTGATTATACACAACCGGGAAGCCAGCGCCGATGTGGTCAGGATGCTGCGCGAGACGCCGGGTAAAGGGGTGCTGCACTCGTTTGCCGCCGATTGGGACACGGCCGTGCAGGTGCTAGAGATGGGCTATTATCTCGGTTTCACCGGGCCGGTGACGTACAAAAAAGCAACCGAATTGCGAGCCATTGCCGCGCGTGCGCCGCTGGATCGGATTGTGGTGGAGACGGATGCGCCCTACCTGGCGCCGGAACAGGGCGATGGGGCATCGCGGGGCAAACGGCCGTCGCGCAATGAACCGGCTTTTGTCACCCAGGTAGCGGCGCGGATAGCGCAAGAGAGGGGGATGGATACGGCCGTGTTTGCCCACCATACCACCCAAAACGCGGCCCGATTGTTTCCCAGGATGAAATGGGATGAGATTGGAGATTAGGTTGTCTATTGTGATTGTCAGTTGGAACGTGCGCGAATTGCTGCGGGATTGTTTGCGTTCCATTGAGCAGACACAGGGTGATCTAACCGTTGAGGTGATTGTAGTAGACAGCGCCTCCGCCGATGGCAGCGCGGCCATGGTCGCCGCCGAATTCCCGCAGGTAACGCTGGTCATCTCTGACGAGAACGTTGGGTTTCCCCGTGGGAACAATATGGGGATTGCCAAAGCGCACGGCCGTTATATACTACTGCTTAATCCAGACACCATCCTCCATGAAAACGCCCTGGTACACATGGTGGATTACCTGGAAAAGCATCTGGATGTAGGCGTCGTGGGAGCGCAATTGCTGAATGAAGATGGTTCGGTGCAATCATCCCGCCGCCGATTTCCTACCTTGACAACCGCATTTTTTGAAAGCACCTGGCTGCAATCCAGAGCGCCGCAGCGCATTTTGAACCGATATTACGCGCTGGATATTGCCGATGACCAGACGGCGGACGTGGATTGGGTGATGGGCGCCTGCCTGATGACGCGGCAAGAGATTGCCCACACCGTCGGCGGCATGGACGAAGGGTACTTCATGTACTCGGAGGAACTGGACTGGTGCCGCCGCATTAAAATGGCCGGGTGGCGGGTGGTCTATTTGCCCGCGGCCCAGGTCACACATTACCAGGGCAAGAGCAGCGAACAGGTCGTAGCGCAGCGCCATATTTATTTTAACCAGGCCAAGTTACGCTACTTTCGGAAATATCACGGCCGTGCCCCTGCCCTTATCCTGCGCCTGTTCCTGCTGTTAAACTATCTGGCGCAGATGGCCCTGGAAGCAGGCAAGGGGGTGGTGGGGCACAAACGGCCGTTGCGCTGGCAACGTGTTCAGGCATATTGGTTAGTTTTACGGTCTGGTTTGCGCCCGGCCGGTTATTGAGTATTCAAGTGTTCAGGTCGTCATGTATTCACATTAACGACCTGAACACGCATAAGGTAAGACCATGAAAACCCACAAAGTCACCATCGAACTGTCGGAAACCGATTATAACCTGCTGAAAGAGATGGCCGACGCCTCTAAATGGCCGCTGCAAGAGGTTATCATGCAGTGCATTCAGGCTGGGATGCCGCCCTCACTCAGCAAAGTGCCAGAAGCGTTTCATGCCGACCTGATCGTCCTCAACAGCATGAATGATAAAGAGCTCATGCAGGTAGCCGACGGCCGTTGGCCGGAACCGGCCAATCAGACCGAATTGCACCGCAAAGCTGACTTTGCCTCTTTGCGCCGCACCTATGCTCTCTCTCTGCTTAAATGGCGCGGTCATCCCATCATTGCCGAAGATGTGCTGCTGTAGGGGCCAGGCAGTTGGGTGTTATGATGGTTTACCAGATCAGTTCGCTGCCAACTGCTTCGCCCTTACCATAATATGAAAATTGGGTTGGTGACAGGTGAATACCCACCCCTGCAAGGCGGGGTAGGCGCATTCACACAGGAATTGGCCAAAGCATTGGCCGAACAGGGACACGATATTCACATTATGACCCGGCGGGGCATACAGCCGCCGGGCTTATCAGACGCCAAACGCAAACCGGGAGAGCCATTCCACTTACCCTTTGCCCAACTTTATCCCTTCATCAACCGCTGGCGTTGGCCTTCGATGGCCAGAATTGCCGACTGGGCGCTGCGGCATGAATTCGACGTGGTCAATATCCAATACCAACCGGCAGCCTACAACATGCGCAGCCCGGCCATCAACTTCCTTCCCTGGCGGTTGAAAGGTATTACCACCACCGTTGTCACCTTTCACGATTTGCGCGTACCGTATCTGTTCCCCAAAGCGGGGCGGTTGCGGCAAACGGCCGTGAACTTCATGGCGCGGCAGGCGAGTGGCGTGATTGTAACAAATCCAGCGGATTATATAACCCTTCAGAGATGGGGAGATGGGGAGATTGGCGGTGATTTGTCAGGGAGATTGGTGCAAATTCCCATTGGCAGCAATATCAATGCCAGAGAGGTAACGGCCGCAGAAGTAACGGCCGTGCGCCGCCAATTGGGTCTAAACAACACCGATTGTTTGCTTGGCTACTTTGGCTTTTTGCATGAAAGCAAAGGCGCGGATCTACTGCTGCAAGCGCTGGCGGAATTGCCGAAACATGTGCATGTGGTGTTCATTGGCGGGCGCACCGGCAGCAGTGATGAGGCTAATAACCAGGCTTTTTTTGAACAACTAGACGCTTTCATCAGCGAACACAGCCTGACCAACCGGATACATTGGACGGGTTTTGTCTCCGACTATGAAGCATCGGCATACCTGACGGCCGTAGACCTGATGGTGCTGCCCTATCGAGATGGCGCGTCGCTGCGGCGGGGGACATTGATGGCGGCATTGGCACACGGCCGTGCCCTGCTCACCACCCACCCGGCAGCCCCTACCCCCGAACTGGTACACGGCCAAAATGGCTGGTTTGTGCCGCCAGATGATCCGGCAAGTCTGGCTGAGGCTATTCAGCACTTACTGGCGGACACCAACTTGCGCCACCGGTTGGGGCTGAATGCTACGGCCGTCGCCGACCTGTTCACCTGGGATAAAATTGCCGCGCAAACGGGAGCTTTTTTTGAGGGGCTGCGAAGATTGAAAGATTGATATATTGAACAAGGCCATAAAATGGCATCTTGTTGTCAGGTAATAGAACACGGATTGGCAGGATTAACGGATCAAATTGGTCGAGTGAGAATCTGTAAATCCTGTAAATCTGTGTCCAATGGAGATGTCAGATTATCCCCTTTGACGGTATAGATTGGGAGATTGCGTGTGATGGATGAGACGTATCAGCGATTTGCAGAGCGGTATGCGGCGGGGCCGGTACCCTGGGATAACCCGGAGCCGCCGCCGGAAGTGATCGCGTTAACGGCCGTACTGCCCCCAGGCCGTGCGCTCGATCTGGGCTGTGGCTACGGCCGTACCACCGTTTATCTGGCGCAGCATGGCTGGCTGGTAGACGGCGTTGATTTTATCTCCCAGGCCATTGCCGGGGCGCGGCAGCGGGCCGCCGCCGCCGGGGTTTCGGAGAAGGCCACGTTTTATGAGGCGTCGGTGACGGAACTGGGGTTTTTGCCCGGCCGTTACCAACTGGCGATAGACGTCGGCTGCCTGCACGCCCTGGCCGAACCGCAGCGAGGGGCTTACCGGGCGGAACTAACCCGCCTGCTGGAACCCGGTGCCACCTATTTACTCTTTGCCCGGTTGGGCGCCAGAGATGGAGAAGAGGGGCCACGCGGGATTGAGGAGACGGCCGTACTTTCCCTCTTTACCGCCGATTTTACGCTGGAAAAAAGCGAAATCGGCGTCACCCATGTCGAAGACAAAAGCTGGCAGTCCGGCTGGTTCTGGTTCCGCCGCCAAAACAAATAAAACAGCCGATGCCCACCAGACCAAAGGGTGGGCATCGGCCAGAATGGTTCACCAGATTTTCTTGTCACAGCGGTATGTCAACAGGGAGAAGGTGATTCCCGAACCAGGTAGACGATATGAACAGGCGTAAGGCGTCGTTGATCGTTCGGAGTTGATGCTGCCCGTGCATACCTGACGTCCCGCACAGCACTTTCACAGCCGTCATGTTGCATAAATTTCGCCACTTCTCGTAACACGGCCGGTAGAGAAGTACCCTGGAAAGGAATCTCTTCCCAGATGCCCAGTGGGGCGTCTGGTGTTACCCAATCCAGATGGATGGTCAGGCCATGCCAGTCCATAATTGTGCGTTCATAAGCAAAAGAGGTCACCAGATGCTGGCAGTTACAATTCTGCATGACAGCGGCCGCGTCGCTCAATACACCACTTAATGTTGGGCCTTCAAAATAATATGATGAGGGAATCTTCGCCTGTTGTGCCATTGCCTTACCCGGCTCAGCGACGCTCGTCGAGGCGCTCACCGAACCGACCATGAACAGAGCCAGGAACAGGCATAGACCTATCAGACGCCATTTGTTTAAGTTCTGATGATTGGTAAACATCTTATTCTCCTTTGCCGGCACTGGGTTCTTGAGTTGGAAACGGCCAGGCGATGAGCAAATAGACATGATGCACAGGAAATACGGTCTCCGCGTCTGTTGATGGGCCACTTCGCCGGTAGACCACATCCGCCACATAAGGCTCACATTGGCAGTTTTGCACATGTTTGGCGGCCTGCTCCAGAAGGGGCGGCAGCGAGGCGCCCTGAAAATGAACACGTTCCCAATGGTCAGGTGAAGACAAGGTTGGAAAAGGGCCATGAAGATAGATGGACAGGCGATACCAGGGATCGGCCGTCCGCTCAAAGGCGAAATGGCTGACCATACCTTCACAGCGACAGACCCGGATGGTATGCGCGGCCGTATCCAGTACGTCGGGCAGGTATGAGCCTTCAAAGGTGTAGACCGCCGGCACCGGCGCAGCACCGGCCTGGTTATTGACGCTCTCCTGAGGCGCCGCGCTGACCGTACCCACCAGCCACAGCATCGCCAGCATACCGAACCAGACGACGGCGTAACGTTTGCACTTCTTGGTTAATACAGACATGATTTTCTCCTTTGGCAAATAGTTGCCTTTCAAAAGTTCCTGTTGGACGCAAGGTAAATTTAGGGTCAGCCTGGAGCCGGTTTTGATATGGGCATTGCCACCTCTTTTCGACGGCAACTGAACCAGTAAAAGCGAAGCAGGGGTAGAACAGCTTCAGCCGATTTAACGGTCTTAAGCAATGACTACTGACCTGTTTTTTTCTGGGTTGTGAGTTGCGAATCGGATATAAGACACAAAACAACTGAAACCAGACTAATGACGGGAACGGAAAAAGCGGTGGTCTGGGCGGCGTTGAATTAATTGGGCACTTTAAGGCACGGCCGTCAACCAGCGTCTACGGCCGTGTCTTTTCACCGTCTTTTGCCCCATTTCCACTCTTGAAAGGCCACCTGTTTCCGCTATACTTCTGGCAGTCAACAACTCACCATCCCTTACAAGGTGCCCACATTTCGCGTTCGCAGCCGAACAAGTCGGTAGACATGTTGGAAATCAGGCTGTCAGGTCGGTTTGAAGTGAAGCTGGACGGCCGTGCCGTCACTCTCCCCTCGCGTCCCGCCCAATCCTTGTTTGCCTATCTGGCCCTCAGTGCCGGTACCGCCCACCGCCGCGAAAAGCTGGCCGGACTGCTCTGGCCGGACAGCAGCGACGACAACGCCCGCCGCAACCTGCGCCAATCCCTCTGGCATATCCGCAAAGCGTTGGGCGATGCCGCTCCCCATTACCTGCACAGCGATGATATGACGGTCACATTTGCCGCCGTCAACTTCTGGCTGGATGTGGCCTTGTTGGAAAAACCGACGGACGCCAGCGCCACGCCAGAGGAACTCATGGCCGTTGTGGCCGTGTATGATGGTGAACTGCTGCCCGGTTTTTATGATGATTGGGTGGTGTGGCAGCGCGAACGGCAGCAGACCCTCTTTGAGCGCAAAATGGAGCAACTGCTGGACAGGTTGACGGCCGTGCATCGCTGGGATGACCTGCTGGAATGGGGTGAACGCTGGCTGGCTTTTGGGCAGTCACCCGAAGCCGCCTACCGCGCCCTGATGATCGCCCACGCCGGCCGGGGCGACCTGGCGCGCACGGCCGCCGTCTACCGCCGCTGTGTGAAGGCGCTGGCAAAGGAACTGGGCGTCGAGCCATCACCACAAACCAGAGCCTTGTTTGAGCGACTCGCCCACAGCCAGGATGCGGACGTGCTGGCCGCCGCCCTCTTCCCCCTGCCCCACCAGCTAACAGAAGAAGTAGGGCGTGATAGCCAGCCCCAGGCACACCAGCCACAGCCAAAATGGGAGCCACCCGATGCAACAACGGCCGTCCACGATACCCTCACCTCTTCACCGGTTCACCTTGCGGTATCCCCACCACCCACCCCATCACCTCAACACAATCTGCCCCCGCAGGCTACCAGTTTCATTGGCAGAGAGGTGGAGGTCACGGCCGTGCGCCAGCAACTGGCCCATCCCGCCACCCGCCTGCTGACGCTGACAGGCACCGGCGGCACCGGCAAGACACGCCTCGCTTTGCAGGTAGCGGCCGCAGCCCTGCCCGATTTTGCCGATGGCGTCTGGTTTGTCCCCCTGGCGGCTATTTCCGACCCGACCCTGGTGGCCGCCACCATCGGCCGGCAGTTGGGGTTACATGAGGTGCCCGGTATAGCCTGGGAAGTACAACTGATCGGGTACTTGCAAGACAAATATCTGTTGCTGGTGCTGGATAACTTCGAACAAATTCTGGAGGCTGCCCCCTTGCTGGGAGAATTAGCAATGGCCGCTACCCACCTAAAGATCCTCGTCACCAGCCGCACACATCTGCGTCTGGCTGGTGGGCAAGAATATGAAGTGTCCCCACTGATATTACCCAATCCCAAGCAACAGCTAACGGCCGTGCAACTGAGCCAGAATGAAGCGGTGCAACTGTATGTGGAGCGGGCCAAAGCGGCGCAAGCAGCGTTTGCTCTCACCCCGGAAAACGCGGCGGATGTGGCCGAGATTTGTGCCCGGCTGGATGGGCTGCCCCTGGCATTGGAACTGGCTGCCGCCCGTATCCGGCTAATATCTGCCCGGCAAATGCGCAAACGACTCAACCGGCGGTTGCAATGGCTGACCGGCGGGGCCAGGGACGCCCCGGCCCGGCAGCAAACCTTACGCGCCACCCTGGATTGGAGCCAAGACCTGCTGCCCACGGCCGTAAAAATCCTGCTCCGGCGGCTGGCGGTCTTTGTAGGTGGCTGCACCCTGGGAGCGGCCGAGGCCGTAGCCAACGCCCAGGGTAATCTGGACGTACTCAACGGCTTAGAAAACCTGCTTGACCACCACCTGCTGCAACAACAGGAAGTGGCCGGTGAACCCCGTTTCACTATGTTGGAAACGATCCGCGAATATGCCCTGGAAAAACTGGCCGAAAGTGGGGAAACAGAAGCCTTATGGCAGCAGCACGCCGCTTTTTTCGTCGCTCTGGCGGAAACGGCCGAACCCAAACTGCGCGGTGCTGACCAATTAACCTGGCTCAACCGGCTGGAAACAGAACAAGACAACATGCGGGCGACGTTTGATTGGTGCGTCGCCAATGGAAATATCGAATTGGGTTTACGCCTTTTAAATTCTTTGCGTTTCTTTTGGGTATATCGTGGGCAATGGAGTGAAGGTAAACATTGGGCAAACCTTCTCCTGGCAGAGGCTCATGAGCCGTCCACAACCGTAGCAAAAGGTTTGATTACCTCAAGTATGCTGTCAATTGGACAGGGTGATTTTAAGAATGGTTATCTGTCGGGTGAAGAAGCGATACCCCTGCTTCGGGAAAAAGAAGAATTTAACGATCTGGCACTGGGTCTGTATTTTCGGAGGATTACGACTACACTTGAACTTAATGTTGATGAGTATGCCCGGTCACTGCTTGAGGAAGCATTGACCTATGCCCGACTCGGTGGAGATCGCTGGGTTTGCGCGTTCGTTTTGCACGGTCTGGGACAGCTCTACGTCATCACCCATGAACCAGACATTAAAAAAGCCTTAGGTTATCTCGCTGAAGGACTCGATCTGATAAAGGTAATAGGAGATAGGCCTCTCTGGTCACTCATCCTTATTCAAATTGCCAACATCCAACGACAGCTTGGCAATTACGAGTCGGCCGGCGAAATTCTCAACGAAGCCGTCAAGGTAGCCAGCGAATCAAACCTACTCGAGACGCTGTCAATGTGCTATGGTGAGCTTGGACATCTGGCTATTGACCACGGGAATACTGATCAGGCCAGGCAATGGTTGACAAAAAGTCTGTCTGTTCCACAGGAATTAGGGGCTATTGGAACAGAAATTAAGAGCTTGATTGGCTTTGCCAGACTCTTCCTGGCAACTGGTGAATGGAGAAAGGCCGGTCTGTTGTTTGGTTTTACAGTTAAGCAACGCCCTTACTCCGCTTCCGCACCTATCACATTACATGAGTTCAACCGGGATCTCGATTCGCTTCGCGCCCTGATCAACCCGGATGAATTCTCGGCTTTGCTGGCGCGTGGCGAGGCAATGTCTCTCAAGGAAGCTATCGCCCTGGCGCTGCTAAAACCGTGAGTCTGGCCTATATCTCCTGGTAATGTTGAGCTTTGATCATCAATTTCTACAGAGGAGTCCGGCATCCTCAGATGCCGAACGGCTTGCATCTGAGGATGCTCGCTGCTCGTTGATTACCGGAATAAATTTATTACTTTCATCACGTCCAGGTGATGTGATTGACAAGCCCATGAACGACGCCACCTTTCGCCAGGCCTGGGCTGCCGGGCAGGCCATGTCCCTGGACGAAGCGGTTGCTTTTGCCTTGCAAGACACGTAGCAGGTTTATAGCTCAGGCAACCGCAAATTCGGTATGTCAGCAATTCTCAATTTGCCCAGCGGCGGCAGATAAATCTGCACCAACAAAAGGCGAAGTCGGCCTTAGCCGACGAAGGTCGGCTTTGCTGCTTGTAGCCGCGATTTTAATCGCCGGGTTTTGCAAATTGAGAATTGCTGTCGGTATGTGGCCGCACTCCCGGTGGGTGAAGAGCCAGCACTATCGGTCACTGTTCACTACTAACTGAACTTTGGCCGCGTTTGGGCCACCAGTAGAGCAGGGTGCTGCCATCGGTGAAACCAAGCGGCAGGAACGCGCCGAGGAAAAAGACAAAGAAGTTTTCCAGCGTGAAAAATACAGCCAGGTAGTAGGGAATGCCGCCCAACGGCCGTAATACCCCCACCAACACCACCCCCACCACACTCAAAAACAGGCTCATCGCCGGCCCACCTAACGCGCGGCGAATGTGGGTCTCCGCCGGCAGCGGCGGCTCGTCTTTGGGATACAGCCCGGCGGCCAGGGCATACCAGGTGCGAATCCGCTGCATGGGGTAACCCACTCGCCGCGCCGCCAGCGCATGGCCCATCTGGTGCAGCCATTCACCCAACCAGTGCAGCAGCGTAAACAAAACCCCCATGACGATTGTGGCCACCGCCGACAACGGCAGCAGCCACCAGGCCAGCAGCGTAAACAGCAGCCAGAGTACGGCCGTGCCCACCACCCCCGTCTGCGTCAACTGCACCTGTACCCTCATCACCGTAAAAATTGTGCGTGTTTTCATGTTATTCCCTCCTTAAACCGTGCTGCGTGAACGGATTGTCACTCAGCACTTTGCAGCACCCCTTCAATCAATTCCGGCAAATTAACCACATCCTGGCCAAGCAGCAAATGGTACACGGCCGTCTGCTGCGCCAACTGCTCCATCATATTCACATGGGCATCCAGGGCAGCGGCGTCCCAGCGGTCGGCGCTTTCTTCCAACAGGCGCACCAGGGCGATGGCGCGGTTGGCCGGTTGCAGTTGGCTGCACGGCCGTGTTGCTTCAATCTGTGGCAGCCATATCGCCGCCACCCGCGCCGGTTCCGCCCATTGCCCCCTGGTTAGCTGCTGCGCCGAAACAGCCACGCTGCTGCCTGAAGAACGGACGATCAGCCACTCCTTCAACGCCGGCAGTAGATCAAAAGTAGCCGGGCGGATACTGACGCCGCCGGGCGTCGGCAAAGCATAAAGGCCATCATCCCGGCTTTCCAGAAGCAAAATATCATTCGCCAACAACTGCCAGCCACCCAGCAGCAAACTCAGCCCCGCCGTCGTCTTGCCGCTGCCCGATGCGCCCACAATGAGAACGGCACGGCCGTCCTTAGCCGCCGCAAACGCATGAACCAGGTAATACCCCTGCCGCCGCAGCGCCGAGGCCAGGCTGGTAAAGGTAATGTCTTCTAAACGGCCGTAAGTTAAGGCCGACGGCATCACCACCCCACGTATCGTGGGTTGGGCCACCGTTGCCGCCAGCGACGCCTGCACCAACGCCCCATCGTGATAAAACAACCAGACCACATCCGGCCCGGCAGCATACACCGACAAGACGCCAATATCATCCGGCAGCGGGCGGGAATCGGTAAAAATGAGGGCGGATGTGGGCAAGGAAGGTAACTCGTCAACCAGATTCATCTGCAAACGTATGTCTACCTGCGCCGGTTGATCCACCAACCAACCATCAAAAAGCCACCGCCACGCCTGGTTCACGGCCGTATACTCACTGTCCAGGTGAATGGTTAATCGGTGCAGTTGTAAGTACATGGGGGAAGTTTAGTGTCAGGTGGGGAGGTGTCAAGGGCATAAGTATTCAAGTGTTCAGGTACTCACGTGTTCACGGAAACACCAAAATACCCGCTCACCCCTTTGCCTGCTCACCCCCGCTCTTATTCCGGGCCGACCACTGTTTATACAGGTGGGTAAACTGGTCGCCAGAAGCAGAAGTCCAGCGTGTAGGCGTTGTTTTTTCTTCCTCAAGGTACTGCTGCTGGCGCTCGTGCAGTTCGTCCAATTCATCGGTGGTGAACGGCCGTGCCTCCCCCTGTTCCTGGCGCGGAATCACCACCACCCGCGCTAATTCCATGCCCCGATCCAAGAAAACCTGTGTGCCGGGCGGTGGGATGCGAAACACCAGAAACAACTGGCGCGGGTACCAATCGGTCTCAATAACGGCCGTTAAAGCATCCAGCCCCGATGGCGGTCGTGTCGCCGGGATGATGAGGCTGACAAAGCCGGGCGGTGTGCCCAAGGTGTAGCCACAGCCAATGCCAAAATGCCCCTGGGCAAAATGAGAAACAATGTACGGCTGCTGTGTTTCCCGCGCCAACATCTCCAGGTTTTCCACCGCCAGTGTGCCATCCACCTTCGCCGAAATGGTGATCGGCGTCAGGAAGCCATAAAACAGCGTCCAGCCCACCGTCTGCCCATCTACCCAGGGTTTACAATGATACGGCACGGCATAGGGTGGATGGGCGCTGCCCCGCTCCTTATCCACGGCCGTCACATGCGGACGGCTGCGAACGGGGTCGGGCAGATAGGGGACAGATTTGGCGAACTTGAGGAGCATGGAGATTGGAGATTGGAGATTCAACAAATCTCCAATCTCAATTTTTATTGATTCTGCACGGCCGTCAGCATTTGCACAAACGCCTCAAAGGGCTGCGCGCCGACAAAGATGTTGCCGTTAATGAAAAAGGTAGGCGTGCCCCGCACCCCAAACGCAATCCCTTCATTCAAATCAGCTTCCACAGCGCTCTGGTAACGGCCACTCTCCAGACATTCGCTGAAGGGGGTGGGTTCCAGCCCCAACTGCTCAGCATAGGTGGTGAAAAGCGTGGCGGCATCCTGACGGCCGTTCCAGGCATTCTGGTTGGCAAACAGCGCGTCGTGCATTTCCAGGTAGGCATCTTGCTCACCGGCGCAGCGCGCCGCTTCGGCCGCCAACACCGCCTGTGGGTGAATCGAAGTCAGCGGGAAATCCTTAAACACATATCGCACCAGCCCGGTATCCACATACTGCGTTTTCAACTGCGGCAGCGTTTGGGCAAAATGACGGCTGCAAAACGGGCATTGATAATCGGTATATTCCACAATGGTAATGGGGGCATCCGGGCTACCGATAGCAAAAGCCACATCATCCGTAGGCACATCCACCGGGCCGGCGGGGGTGGGTGGCACCTGCTGTTGCTGCTGCTGTTGCTGCGCCTGCTGCGCCGCATAAGCCGCGCGCACGTTGGCTTCCACCTGCGCCGCCAATTCCCCATTTTCTCCCCAAACCACGATCTGCTCAAAACTGTCAAATGGCAAAGCGCCAGAAGCCAGATAGCCGTTAAAGAAGAAAGAGGGCGTGCTGCGCACACCCAAAGCGATAGCTTCTTCCACATTGGCCTGCACCAGGTCATCCGGGGCACTGCTGGCATAACAGGTGGCAAAAGCCGCACTATCCAGCCCCAAATCGGCAGCCAGAGTGGCAAAAATGTCACCCGCTTTTTCACCCTGACCGCCCCATTGACCCTGGCTGTTAAAAACAGCGTCGTGCATTTCCAGGAAGGCGTCTTGCTCACCGCCACAGCGCACCGCCTTGGCCGCCACCCGCGCTTCCGGGTGAATATCCAGCGGCAAATCTTTGAAGACGTAATAGACACGGCCGTTCTCCACCATTTCGCTAATAATTTGCGGCAGCGTCTGCGCCGAATGCTGCTGGCAGTAAGGGCACTGGTAATCAGTAAATTCCACAATCTGCACCGGCGCGTTGGGGTCGCCCATCGCAAAGGCAATATCGTCCACGCCCAGAGCAATCGCCGCCGGGGTGGGGATGACAATTTCCTGTGGCTCTGGCTGCTGCGGCTGCGCGGCAGCAATCCGTTCGCCGTTTAACAGGGCGGCAATGGCCTGGTTAAACACTTCCGTTGGCTGCGCGCCAATCAACGCCTGTTCGTTCAGGAAAAAGCTGGGCGTGCTGCTGACGCCGCGCCGCTGCCCCAACTGCACATCCGCCTGCACCTGGCTGCTGTACCGGTTCGCATTCACACAGGCCGTAAAGTCGGTCTCATCCAGCCCCAATTCGGTGGCAAATTTGATGAACGTGGTGTTGGGGTTGTTGTGGCTCCATTCGTTCATGCGGGCAAACAATGTGTCGTGGAACTGCCAGTAAGCCACCGCCCCGGCCTCACCGGCGCAGCGGGCCGCGTTGGCCGCCGCCGCCGCCTGAGGATGGATGCTGCTGAGCGGAAAGTCATAATAAACCAGCATCACCTGGCCGTTGGCAATCTGGTTGGCTAACAGGCTGGGCAATGTCTGGCTGGCCCAACGGGCGCAGAAGGGGCACTGGTAGTCGGAAAACTCTTCAATGAGGATGGGGGCATTCGGATCGCCTTTGAAGGCACGGCCGTCCGCCGTAAACCCCACCGTAATGCCATTGGCGTCGGTGGTCTGGCTGGCAATGGCCGCGGCGTTGGGTGTGGAAACGGCCGTGTCCATCTCCGGCTGCGCGGCGGTTGGCGCCGGCGTCACCGCACCGGCTGCCCCGGGCAGGCTGTTCTGCCCACCCGTTCCCTGGCTGTTCAGCCATTCTTGTAAATCCGTGTTAACTTCAGCTTGCGTATTGCCAACGGACGGTTCGGTCGCCGCGCCCCCACAAG
>JAHBVI010000076.1 GCA_019637635.1 Anaerolineae bacterium | reverse complement strand
TATCTGCTGACCCCACCGGCTGCGCAGCCAACGCACTGCCTGCCGCATTGTTTTCACACCCTTTAACCGCATCACTTACTTTCCGGTTTTGCAGCCCGCACTGTGATCAGCAGTTCATAATCGGGGTCAATGGTATCTAGCTCCCGGCGGCGTAGTTCCTGGCTGGACAGGCCATGTAAAAAAGCAATGGCCGTCAGGACGTTGCCATGAGCGGCAATTTGCACACAGTCAGGCGGGAAAACGGCCGTCATTAACCGCATCATCGAAGCTGTGGTGAAGCTCCAGTAATAGCCCCACCGATCCATGTCATACCGGCTGATCTTGCTGATGCCCGGCACGGTAATAAGCGCCACCCCACCTGGTTTTAAGATGCGGTGAACGGTTCGTATTGCCGCCGCCACATCAAAAATCGCGTTCAGGGTTTGCGTTAAAATGACACAATCAAACGTATCCGCCGGCATATTTTCCCCGGTAGTTAAATCGCCGATCAGGGTGACAACATCCTTTTGCTCGGCCACGTGCAGTACCACACTCTGTGTGACCTGGTCGCCGCCGAAACGGCGTGTGTATGTATTGCTGCCAATTTCCAACACGCGCCCCCGCACATCGGCGGCATGTGCCGCCAGAAAATTTTCAATGTAATAGCGGTCAATGGGTTGGCCCCGCTCCATGCCCCAATCCGGGCTGATGGGGCGCAGCCGGCGTAAGCTGCCCAAACGCGCCCATCCCACTGGCGGCCAACGAGTGTAGCGAATGATGCGCTGCCGCGTGGATTTTGATAGATATTTCCGGCCAAGCTCGTTCAATTGTTCTTTCATGGTTTGTAGTTCAAAATTTTTAGTCGCGCTAAGGGGGGAAAGGCCAGGGTTAAGTTAGCCTGCAATCCCAGTTGCAGGGCCAGGTCGGCCTGCCACAGCAAGACGGCCATGACAATGACGGCCGTACCCCCCGCCACTAGCAGACCAACCACCCCCGGCCACAGCATGGTAATCCCTGCCGCAATCAATCCGCCGGTTATCGTTACCAGACTAATGGCAACTGTCGGGCGGCCAATTCCCTGAAACGGATGGGGCAAAATCAGCCGGGCATACACCACACTCACAAGTTGGGACGCTCCCACTGCGGGCAGCCAGACCAGCGCCGCCCCCATTACGCCAAATCGCGCCACCAGTGGGCCGGTCAAGAGCAGCAGCAGGCCAGATTGCAGACATTCAATGACTGCCACCCGGTACGGCCGTCCCGTGCCGTTCAAAATGGGTACAATTGTTGTCCCCAACAATCCTACAATGTTTACCAGCAGCAGAACGCGGATCAACTCTACCGTATCATTCCATTTTGGCCCTAATACATAAGTGACCAGAGACGGCGTCAGGGCAAATAACAAGACGCACACCGGCAAAATGAGCGCCAGCATGGCCACCAGGATGGCTCTAAACGCGCGGGCAAGCTGGTGCAGGTTGTCTTGCAGTGTGGCGTAAAGGGGAAAAGCTACCGAGTTAATCACTTCGCTGGATACTTCCGCAGGCAAAAAGGCCAGCTTTGCCGCCAGGAAATAAAGCCCTAGTTCCGTGACGCCCAACTGACGGGAAATGATCATCTGCATGGCCGCGCGGCCGGCCATGACAATAATACCGGTAAGGAATATCCACCGGCCAAAACGGATCAACGGCCGTATTGCCGCCCAATCAAATGTAAAGCGCGGCCGGTGTGGCGCCAGCCAGTAAGACATGCCGGTGTATACCAGCGGCCCGGCTAATGAGCCGATGATCAGCGCCCATACGCCCAGGAGAGGAGCCAGGATAATGGAGAGAACTGTATTTACCAGTGCGTCTGGCAGGCGCGCCAGCGTCAAGGCGCGAAAGTCGAGGTTGCGGGTTAACTGGGCCATCTTGATGCTGGCGGCGGATTCCAGTGTGGGGCGCAGGGCGGCTGCTTGAATCAGAGGCACAGCCCGCGGCTCGTGGAACAGGTTGGCAATCAATGGCGCTGACAGAAAGACGGCCGTTGTCACAAACAGTGCCCGCACCATGCCCGCCGTCCAGGCCGCATTGTAATGTGCTTCCTCTGATTCTGGGTGCTGCACCAGCGCCGGCACCATGCCGATATTGGTGATCACCATCAGAAACTCAACTGCCACCAGCGAAATGGCCAGCAGACCAAAATCCTCTGGCGCCAGTAAACGCGCCAGGATGATGGTGCGCGCCAGAAAGATCAGCTTGATGCTGACCATCTGCACCCCTTTCCATATCATGGCCGTACCGGCCGCGCGTGCTAATTTCTGGTCTGTAATGTTGAATCTCCTTTTGAAAACATCTTACCCTTCACGGTACGCTTAGTGATAGCGGCGATCTGGGCTAAGGCAATTGCCGTGCCTCGAACGGGATCCAGAGCGGCAGCCCGCCAGAATCGTCGGCTAAAAACAGCTCGTCCGGGATTTCGGAATTTGGCGATCTGGAACTGGGCATAAGCCCGCACCGGCCGCTCCCCTCGTGTCCCGGCAAGTTCTGGATGCCGCTTAAGATACCCCTTGATGATTAGCACAGTAGAATGGATGGCGGCTTTACGAGGCGCGCCGCCCCACGTTAACGAATTCTCATGGCGCCGATATAAATAGACCGGCTGTTGAGTGTCGCGGAACTGCGCCACTTCACTAATCCGCAAGACGAAGTCCCAATCCCCTTGCACGACAAGCCGCTCATCAAAGCCGCCCACCTGGAGAGCTATCTGGCGTGGTATCAGCAAGGCCGGCATTGTGCAGGCGAAACGTCCCATAGCCGTCTGATGGTGGATGCAACCACGCAACCGAGAGCTTACCATTCCCCGGTGTTGTAAATTCTCATCGCAGAGGATGGTGGAGCCGTAAGCGACCACATGGGGGTCACCGCCGGTAAGTTTCAAGAGAGTTGACGTGCTTTCTGGCAGATTGATGTCGTCCCCGTCCAGAAAACGAATGAACTCGCCACGGCAGTGTGCCAAAGCAACGTTCCGTGTATGACCAACGCCGCGGTGGGGAAGTTGGATCAGGCGAACCCGGCCGGCATCGTGGGGAGATAACCAGGCATCTGGGGGCAGTTCCGAGCCATCATCAACCAATACGACTTCAATCTGGCAGCCGCTTTCGTGGAAGGCGCTGTCTATAGCTTCCGCCAACCACTCAGGCTGAGGGTTCCATACCGGTAAAACAATGCTCACCAGGGGAAGTAACTCCAAGGGAGGCGACTCCTGAGGTATAGCGTTGCTCATCGTTTGATCCCTGTCACTCATGGCTCAGCCGTTACCTCCACCACTTGTCCAACTTGCGGCATGGGCGAATCATCATAGATTCCGTCTAAGTTAAAAGCAGCGACTATGGTTAACACATCCTCAATCTGGCTGTGTGTTAACTTACTTTGCCATTGTGTGATCTGGTTAGTTCCAGTCACGATGGCGCTGTGTTTCTTGCTGGTGGCCGAAGGTTTTTGGGCAACCTGATACACTGACTCTTCATAATCAGCAATGCCAATTTTTTGAAATAAAGCTGGTATGGTTATATCCGGCTGCGCGATCAGATGCTCATAAAACACGATGGGCAAATCGTCCGGCGCGAACTGCCGTAAGGGTACCATGTTGCTGATGCACCAGATGAGCGCGTGTTTGGCGGCGTCGCTGCGGGCCTGCGTAATGATGTCCATTTTGTCAGAGAGGAAGTCTTCCATTAGCTGTGGCTGACGGAGGAACGAGTCAATATCGCTGTCTGTGGCCCATTGCAGTTGCAGGCGGGATAGTACAACAGCGCATGGATGGCGCAAGATGAACAGCAGTGGTGTCTGTGAGAATTGCTGCTGTATCCATTTGAGGAAAAGGTTGGCCCTGATCTCTTTGACCAGGCGGTAGTTGGGGCGCAGTGTGGCTGCCTCGCGGTCAATCCAGGGGTGACGTATACGGCCGTGCAAAACCTGCTCACAATAAGCGTAAAGTTGCGGGTTTGCGGCGGACGGCCGTTGGTAATGAAAATAGTCAAACGCGCTGAACGCCTTCACCTTGTAAGGGTGGAATGGCTCAAACATGATGCGGCAGGAAAGCTGCGAAGCGATAATTTCTGCCAGCCAGGTGGTGCCGCTGCGGGCGGCGCCGGCCACCAGAATGCTGCGACCGGCATCCTCATTGGTATCCCGGTAGAGGCAGCCAATCAGGCGATGATACAGGCGTTTGCTCAGGTGTGACATCATTCTTTTCGCTTCAAACCGGCGATGATGCCGGGTAACAGGTGCCGGGTGTGGGCACGGCCGTTCTCGGCCAATTCCGCATCTCCGGTAATCATGCCGCGCAGCCAGCGCAGTGGGCTGCGGACTAAAGCTCGCACCGTTTGCATCAGGATAAGCCTGTCGCCGTGCCGTAAATGCACGCCATAAAACCCACCCTGGCTGCGGGCATAATCAGCATACCGCGCCGCCCGTTGGCTGGCGTCGCGCCAGTGGTAATGATAGAGAGCTACGTCTGGATCATAAGCAATGGGAATACCCAGGCGCAGGGCACGATAACCGTAGTCACTGTCCTCGGCCGAAGCCAGGCTGGGATGCTCATCAAACAGGCCGATTTGGTGTACCAATGCCATAGCCAGACCAACATTGCCGCCGATAAAAGGGTGGACTTTGAGTTGCGGTTTAGTGTACAGCTTGGGTTGGCGCGAGGTGACGGTGGAGAAGTCAGCTTCGTTGTTACCGGCCAACTCTACCCGGCCGGTAAGGATTATTTCCGGTTCGCGGCGCAGGCGGTTCACCATGTTCTCCAGCCAGTCAGCGGCCACGAAACAGTCGTCGTCGGTGATAGCCACGAAACGGGTTTGCACCTGTTCCAACCCGCGATTAATGCCGGCGGAACGGCCGTGTTGCCCGGAGGGTATATAAAGTGTAGCCAGCCCAATGGTCTGCAACTGCGCCAGCCAACCGGCTACCATCTCGTTTTGCCCCTGGTCTACCACAATCAACATGCCCGGCCACAATGTCCCATCGGCAATCCAGCGCAGACAGGATTCCATGATCGGCCGGCCCAGGGTGGGGATGACAACGGATATATCGGCCGCAACCGGCTTTAGGGGAATGTGCCCATCCAGCGTTTTCAGGGCGTGGTCGTGTGTCAGAATCATTATAATTAAGAACATGGATTTGCAGGATTTACGGATGGGGCTGGTTGCAGAAACATCCGTAAATCCCGCCAATCCTTTGTCAATTCTCCGTACCCAACAAATAAAGATAATAATTTGAATCGCCCACCTGCTGCCAGCCGGTGGTATCGGCGTAGGCGGGCACGTATTCGGCCACAACCGCTCTGGCGCCGCTCTGGGCAAAGGTTTGCAATACCTGGGTTTGTGTTTCCTGGCTGCCGCGCCAGAACAGATCGGCGACGCTGTCAGGCATTTCGGCTACGATTTTGACACGGGCCAACCTGGCCCAGAAAGCATCAAAGCCATAACCTATGATGCCCACCTGATCGCCCGGCTGCAAACCGAGTTCGTGCAGGGCAACGGCCGTTTCCCCTGGCCAGGTTGGTGGCGGCGCGTTGTAGATGCTCGCTGTTGTACCCCTGCGTGTAACTGTCGCCAACCCATCCAGATTAAAGGCAAGAATGTTCAGCCACATCACGGCCACAGCAATCAGGCTAAGCGCCGGGATCAAGCGACGGTTCGTCGGCGAATCTGGCAGCCGCCAGTTTGCCAGCAAATCGCCCCAAAACAAGATGACAAAAACGCCCACGTACCGCCCTTCCACCAGCACAGGCGCGTAGAGGGCAAAAGCGGCCAGGGCGATGAGGGTCAGGCTGTAACGATGCAGTATAAGCAGGGGCGCTGACGGCCGTTGCCAGCCCAACCACCACCCCAGCAGCACGGCCGTGACCAATACCGCTTGCTGCCGGGCAAACAAATCCAGATAAAACAGCCCACTTGCCAGCAACAAACGCAGTTGAGCCGGTAGATTCAGCCGTGTTTCTGCCCCTTCATACCAGTAGACCGGGTCAGTAGCCACCGGGTAGGTGCCGCCAATGGGGGTAGCAAATTCATAGATCGGCGGTGTGGCTAAAATCTGGCGTGTGGGGTGCAGCGGCGTCCCGTTCACCGGTGGGTCTTCACCTTGCCAATGAACAAAAGGTAGTCCCTGCACATAGCGCAAATAGGTAATGGTGCTGGCGTCACTGAAGGTGAATCGGCCTCTGGAAGCAGAGATGAGGGCGATCCAGGGGCCGCTGATAAGCAGGAACACCACCAGACTTAGTAGAACCTTGGGCCAGGTGCGGCGCACATCTCCCAGACTGAATAAGGCCATCAACATAAAGACAAATGCCAGGGGAAACATAATCGCTTTGGTCAGATAACCAAGACCTAACCACAGTCCCAACAGGGCAAAATCGCGCCACCTGTCCGCGCCACGCCGCAGGCGCACCAGTTGGGCGGCAGCGAGCAGAACGAAACAGGCCATGAGCATATCGGGTGTGACGGCCCAAATTTCGATCAGCGACATGGATACCCAGATGAACAAGGTGTAGCCAATGGCCAGCCAGGCCCACTCTGGCAGGGAGATACGGCCGTCGTGTAGCTGTTCCCCCTCTTGATACAACCATAACTGCCGCCACAATTGTTCAAAGCAAACTAGCGCACCCAGGTAGATGGCAAAATCAACCAGATGAATGAGGGCAAATTCCCAGGCCATGGCCGGATCAAACAGGTGCAGGGCCAGACCCAGTATCCAGGCATAGAGAGGACTCCAGACGGCGTTCACGGCCGTCCCCCACTCCCCGCGCCAAAACGCATCGCCCAGGTCCAGGTAAACAATCCCGTCCGCGTTCATGGAATGAGCGGAAATAGCCACCCAGGTGTGCAGAGCCGCCAGCGCCACAGCCAGGCTGCGGCCGGCCAAACGCACAGAACTGGCGCGTAAAATTCGGCTTCTATTATGATCCGGAATCGGCTTCGCAATACGCATAAATCAGGTAATGTTCCGTTTGGGCCACCAACGGGCATGTCTGTAAATAATCTACTAAATCCTGGTGATGGGCTGTATATTCTCTGAAATCGGTGATGATGAAGTAGTCAGGGGTAAAGGGGATAACAGCCAGGCGCTCGCTGACAGTGGCCCATTTTTCTTCCGGCCCCATATAGAGTACCTGGGTATCTGGGCGGGGCCAATAATAGCCGGAAAGGAGACCAAAGTATTCTAACGGCCGTCCATAAAACGGGGACAGGTACACCAGGTGTGTGCTGTGGTTAACGTGCTCGCCGATTTCAGCAGCTAATTCCGGCGACTCAAAATAGGGCGCCCACCGCCCCCTGTGAACGACTTGCCGTACCGACAATAATACAAAAAAGATGACGATGCCGCTGATCCAGGCCATACGCCACCACGGATGGTCGAGCCTTTGGATATGCGCCCATAGAAAAGCGATAAACGGCCCGGCGGACAGGGCCACCGTGGCCACAAGTTGCAAATGATAATAATTGTGGGTCATGACGTGGTAGTCAAAAAAAAGACCAAATGCGATATAACTGCCCCACAGACTCAACAAGAACCATTGCAGGCGCGGTGAGTTGACCAGTGCCAGCCCCAAAACCGCAGCCGCGGCGGCTATCAGGGTGACGGCGCCAAGCGCCCCAAACAGCCATTCTTTCCAGAATGCCCGCAGCAGCAGCAGGTGGGGCTGGAAGGTGATGGCCGCCTGCCCGTCCAGGGAATCGGTGACGAACAGGCCATAAATGTAGTAGGCCAGACCCAGCAATAAGGAAGCGCAAAACAGTACATAGTGAGATTTTGGTCTGGGTTCAGCCTGCGTATAGCGATAGATATACAGACCGGTAAACGCGCCAAAGATGGCAAACAGGCAGAGGGGGCGAACAAGCAGGGTTAATCCCGCAGCCAGCATCACCCCAACTAAATGGCGGCGTGTTGGGGCCAGGTCATAGCGCAAGATAGCCCATAGACAGGCCATGTAGAACATCATCATCAAGGCATCTGGCTGGAAACTTTTGCTGGCGATGATGCCCATGGGCACAAATAGATAATAGGCGGTGAGGACAACGGCCGTGCCCACCCCATACAAATCACGCGCAATTTTCCAAAAGATAAAGGCGCTGACCAGCCAGAACAAGGTGGCGTAGAAACGCGGTATCCACAGTTGTTCACTGCCGACAAAATAGAAGGTAACGGCCGTGAGCGTTTCCAATACCGGCGGCTCTAATGACCATTCTGCCTGGCGGCTGACGTGTGCCACCTCTCGTTGCCAGGCCGGAATCTTTGAGTTCAGGTCATAGTAAATGTCCCTGGCAATCATGGCTGAACGAAATTCGCGCACAGGCAGCAAGCCAACAAATGGTTTCTGAATGTTGTAAAGCCGGATGCCCCCGGCCACAATAAACATCAAGGTAAGCAGCATTGCCAGCCATATCTTTGGCCGGGCAGTCGCCTGCGTAAAAAACCGGGTATTTACTCTTGCCATCATGGTTTAATGTTTCAGGCCAAAGACCAGGTACTTGCCATAACCGTCTACGGCCGCCAGCCATTTGTCTGGCCCAATTTGGACCGGGTCAAGCTGGTGCATCCCGTGCATATTCCAGCCTTTGCCACTGCCAGTGATGATGGGCGCCTCGCTTACAAATTTTTCTGCATACGTTGTGGGGGAAATATCGGTAATTTCCAGGGCCATCACCTGGTGTGTGCCCACCGCCGGATTAACGTCCATCGTGTAACGATACAGCCGGCCCTCATGCACCAACACCCGCCCGCTGGGCCGGGCTATATGGGTATTGCCCTCGACGATGGGGCTTTGGGGGTGTTCTTGCCAGGGGCCAAGCAAATCATCGGCAAAATACAGGTGCAGGGTGTCGTTGCTGGTGGGGGCAGCAAATAACCACCATTTGTCGTTGAAGTAGACAATGGAGTTGTCTACCCGTTCCACGTTATCTACCAACGTGGTGACGTATGTCCATTTGGTGGGGAACTCTTCTGCTTTGTACAAGCGAATAGAATTGGCTTCAAAACTTTCTGGTATCAGATAGTATTCATCTTGCCACTTAAAAACGTAGGGGTAGGAGAGGTGAAAAGGTTCATCCAGAACAATCTGCTGGTAGCGCCATTTTCTGGCGTTGGCACTGGTGGCTACGGCCAGGTCGCCTTGTTTTGTGTTCTGGTTATAGACTTCAAAAAACAAATACCAGGTTCCGTCTTCTTGTATCAAGAACGGGTCAGCCACAAATTTGGCGGGCACGTCAGTTACGTCTTCGGCCGTTAAAATCGGGCCTCTCCTGTTTTGAGAAACGGGAAAGTTGAAGGGTGAATCTCCCTGGTAGATGGCAATTGTCCAGTCTTCCCGCTCTGTCACAAAGGGGACGCCGCGTTTAATGCCGACGATAATGCCCCCAGCCAGGCCGACCAGTAAACATACCAGGGCAATGAGGATTGTAACTAAATAATACTTTTTCATCTCACCTCTACCTGAGTAACCGTCCAGACCTGACAGGTTTTCCACCAGTTCAACTTGAACGTTTACAAGCCAAAAACCTGTCAGGTCTGCAAAGTGCTGAATGTTTGGAACGGCCGTGCCACTGCCCAAAACAACCGGATATACTGCCGGTTCACAATTTCCGCCGCATAACAATTTTGAACCGTTTGCCAGCCGGCCTGTCCTAAACGGGCCGCCAGGTCTGCGTCAGTTAACAGGCTGTCCACTGCTCTGAATAACTGCTCAAAATCTCCCGGCGGCACCAGCAGCCCATTCTGCCCATCTGTAAGAATTATCTTGATGGCCCCCACCGGCGTGGAAACAACGGCCAATCGGCAGGTCATGGCTTCGATTAAAGAAGACGGGAAGGCATCATCTTCGGTGGGCAGGACAAAAATATCGGACGCCTGTAGATAGTCCGGCACATTTTGCACACTGCCGGTAAAAATGATGCTGTCCTGCAAGCCGTTGGCGTGGGCGGCAGCTTTTAGCTCTGCTTCGCAGTTGTGAATATCCAGCCCACCGGTCCCCACCAGCAATAATCGGGCGTCGGGGTGTTGGCGCACGATCTCCGGCCACACGTTCAGTAAAAGCGGCAGCCCTTTGTAGGAGACAAGCCGCCCGGTGTAAATCACATATTTCCCATCTGGCGGCAGACCCAATTTCTGGCGTAATGCCATTTTCTGCGGCGCATCAACCGGGAAGAAGCGATCAGTGTCTACGCTGTTGGGGATCATGTGAATGGCCGATGGGGGGATGCCGGCGTCGGTCATTTCTACGGCCGTTTCCGCCGTAATAGCGGCAAAAGCATCGGCTCGTTTCAGGACGGCATTGCGCCCGCGCACAAACAGCCTGAACAGGAAGGAGGATGGTGACAGGCGCAGTTTCGCCAGGCCGGCTGTAAAAAATTCGCCGGACATTTCGCCCTGGCTGTCCGCTTTGAGGACGACGGATTTACCCAACAGTTTGCCCAGGAGCACGGCCGTGACCCCCACAATGCGAAACCCGGAAACAAAAATCAGATCATACTGGTGGCGCAACTGAATCAGGCGGGGAACACTGGAAAACATCAGCCCCCATTTCTTGAGCTGCCCCCGGCCCACGGGCGGCAGCCGGTACACCGTTATCGCGCCAAAACGTTCCACCTTTGCCAGCGATGCATCCGAACGGCGGGTGAGAATAATGACCGGGAAACCTTGCGCTGCCAGACCATCGGCCAGCAGCCGCGCCTGCGTCTCGCCGCCGCCAATGACGGGATAGTAGGTTTCGGTGAAGATGCAAACTTTTAGCGTGGTCATGTTTGAAGAAAATGGGAGAGTGGAGATTAGAGACTAGAGATTGAACCATCTCCAATCTCTAATCTCCAATCTCTAATCTCTAATCTCCACTCTCTAATCTCTATCCTCATCATCCCGCTCTAACAACTCACGCAGAGCCAGGGCTTGAATAATCGCCACCTGTCGCGCAGAAATGGCGGTGAGCTGCATACTGAAAAAAATGAGTACCAGAAAGATAAAAACAAAGGCCAACAAACTGACGGCCGAAGCCGGATAAATAGCGCCCATCATTCGAGGCAGAAAGGCCAATAGCGAGGGAATGGAAACCATCACCATTAACCCGCCGACCGCCAGAAACCAGATGGTGGCATAAGCAATGTGCAATCGTTTGGTACGCACCAGGTTCAAAATCAACAGAATGAACCCGATGCCCAGTAAATCAATAAAAATTATCCCCTGTACACTCATCTTGCTCTCCTTACTACCCAGGCGTCCATAATGGCCGCCAGCGTCAGCAAAATCGTTTTGATGGGGTATTGAAAGACGCTGGCGATGGAGTGCATGGAACGGCCGTGCTGCCGCTCCTGCACCTTCACTGGCGTTTCCACAATCTGGAAGCCCGCCAGTTTCAACTGCACGATAGACTCAATGTGAAAATCCATAAAGGAGCCGCTGACAATCGCCTGGCAGGCCGTTGCTCGTATCGCCTTAAAACCGGACGACGTATCATAAATGCGCTGGCCCAACAAAAGCCGCGTCAAATAAGAAAAGAGCAGTTGCCCCAACCGGCGATCAATGGGCGTGTCATACGCCTGCCCCTGGCAAAAGCGTGAGCCAATGACCATGTCCGCGCCCCTTTCCTGCAAAGCGGCAACTAGCCCCGGTACATCTTTCGGCTGGTGCTGCCCATCGGCATCCATGGTGACAATCACGTCATACCCCTTGAGCAGCGCATATTTCAGGCCGGTTTGTAACGCCTGCCCATACCCCAGGTTGTGGAGCAACTTGAGCTGCTTTTCGCCTAAAGCGTCAAGAATCTCGCCGGTGGCGTCGCTGCAGCAATCGTTGACAATCACCCGGTCAAATGTGGGGGCAACCCGGCGCAGTTCGTGAATCACGGCCGTAACCGTATGCTCCTCATTGTGTGCCGGGATAACGATAATGACGCGCTGTTCCATATCTCGGTTTCTCAAGATTTGCCCAACCGACGCTTAAACTGCCGTCCCCAGAAATTGAGCAGATCACGCGGTTTGGGGTTCTTATACAACTTACCTTTGGGGTCGGACTGGGGGCGATAGACGGCCGTACCCATCTTCACTTCTAAAATAGCTGCTATAAACAAATCCAGCCCCAACGCTTCCAGGTCACGCCACACTGCCCGCTGCGAACGGCGGCCAATGGGTATTTCCCCTTCCTTCACAATCAGCCCAGTGTCCAGACCGGCGTTGATCTTCTGAATCATCACCCCGGCCGTTTTTTCGCCGTTATACATGGCCCAAAAGGTGGTTTTGTTGCCCCGATATTGCGGCGCTTTGCCGTGATGAATGCCCAACGTGCCCAGCGCCGGGGTTTCAAACAGTTCCGGCTTCAAAATCGGGCTGCCATACACCAATCCCAAATCGGCCGCCAGCGCCTGTAGTTGGGCGATCACTTCCGGGGCGTGGATGTCCGGCACGAAGTGGATACGGCCGTCCACCTGTTTCATCTTCTGGCGCAAAGCCATCTCCGCGCGCGGTTGGGTCAGGTAACGGCCGATACCGCCCAACACCCAGGCCAGCAGCAGCGGCGCCGCCAGCCAGCCCCGCCGCCGCCACAAATCCTGCACATACCCCATCTTCGCCGCCGATGCCGCCTGGCACAAGGCCGCCAACAGGTCAATGTCCGGGTGATCGTCCAGCCGGGACAGGAATTCGCGGGCATCATGGGTCAACACCGGGCCGGTGCCAAACATCACCACCCGAATGGGCCGGTCGAGGATAGGCGAGGGCGTCGGCGTCATTTTGCCACCACCCGCCGCAGCCTGGCTCCGATCAGATACTTCCATTTTTGCAGGGGCGATTCCCACCGATGCACAAAACGAATCCAGGGAACGGCTTTGGTGAACACGGCCGTGCCCGGCATACTCGCATCATACGGCAAAAAAACCTCCGGCGTGGCGCAGGTATCATCGAGCAACTGTGGTGTCAGGATGGGCCGAGTTTGCCAGGGATAAAAAATGGTGGTCTGGCTGCGGAAACAGTCCAGCGCCTGCCGCTTTTGGGCGGCAACCGCCTGGGTATCTACCGTGCGCAAAGCAGACGGCCGTATATATTGCCGCACATCCCGCCCCGGCAGCAGCCGCCAGCGGTAATAGACAAAATACTCCGTTAGCTGCGCCGGGAGTTGGCCTTGCTGGTGAACGGCCGTCAACACCCGGTTAATCGCCAGGTGATCCGGGTGGCGATCAAACCGGAACGGCAGCAAAATGCGATCTGGTTTGATCAGCTGCAAGCAGGCCAATAATCTGTGGCGCAAGGCGGGCATATGGTTGTTCAGTTCAGCCTCCGGCAAACGTAAAAAGTGTAGATTTTCTGTTGGGACGCCGAGAAGGTGCATAGCTGCGGCCGATTCCTTCTCCCGTGTTTCGCCCAAATCCGGCGAAATTGTGTCGTGTGGTAGGATAGGCGCGGGGGATTTCATTCCATCTGTCGCATAAATCACGTGAATCTGCGACTTCTGCGGCAGCAATGCCGCCACGCCGCCGCAGGCCAACACCTCGTCGTCCATGTGCGGCGCGACGATAACCACCGTGCCCGAAAACATCTCAACCGGATCAAACCACATGGCGTCCCTCATGTCTGGCCACAGCTTCCAGGAGCGCCAACGTCTCCTGGGCGCATCTGCCCCAGGTAAATTGTGTCGCCCTGGCTAATCCCTTTGCGGATAATTCCGCCTGCCGGTTGCCATCAGACAACACCAGGCCAATGGCCCCGGCAATATCGGCGGCATCGTGGGGGTCTACCAATACGGCCGCGTCCCCGGCAATCTCCACCAACCCATTCACGTTGGACGTGACGATGGGCGTGCCGCAGGCCATGGCTTCAGTGATGGGAATAGGAAAAGCCTCCAGGTTGGAGGGATACAGATACAACGAGGCCAACGAATAAACCGCCGGTAAGTCCTGCTGGTCTATCCAGTCGGGGAACACAATATCCGCGCCAAACCCGGCGTCCGGCAGGCCATATTCTGCTTTGAAGAGGTGACAATCCTTACCGCCGATGACCAGTTTGTGTGGATTTTCTGTTTGTCGGTGATATTGCGCATAGGCATCAAGGATTTGTCTTAGATTTTTACGGCCGTCACCTAACCGCTTTGTCAACGTCAAAATAAACCGGTCTGGCAGTTGGTACTTTGTTTTTACTGCCTGTAAAGCAGCCGGGTCGGTGATGCGGCGGAAGTGGCGCGCCGGGGCAAAATAGATGGTCTTCACCTTGTCCGGCGGCAGGCGCAAAACAGCGTTGAAATTATCGGTGGTCAGTTGGGAAACGGAAATCACGGCGGCGCACTTTTTGATGTACAGGGGCATGATGGCGCGGATGTATTGCACGTCGAGACGGCCGTAAAAAACCGCCTGCTCTGGTACAAACCAATCGGCGCCATGTACCGTCATCACCACCGGGCAAGGGGCCAGAAAGGGCGCGGTAAATTTGGGGTGGAACAGCACATCGAGCCGGTCACGACGGCAGGCCAGGGGAATGGCTACCTGATCCCACACTGCCTTGTGGCGGCCCCGAATGATCCGCTCCGTCACCTCTGGATAATCGCCAAACTGTCCCAGGTGGGCCTCGTTCCGGTAATACAGCACAAACTCATGACGGCCGTCATTCAGGCGGAGCAATTCGGCCACAATGTTACGACTGTAGACGCCAATGCCCCCTTTCTCGTCATAGGCGCGCAGCATGATTCCAATACGCATACAATCCAGGTTAACCCTTTGATTTCCGCAAGCGCCGCCGGTTCAATCTCAAGAAAATTACCAAAACCGTTCCTAATACAAACAATAGTTCGGTGAACAGCGTCCAAAGATGCCGGATGCTCAGCCAACCCTGAGACCAGTGCAGCCCATAAAACAAAATGAAGGGAAACCGAAACCGGTTGTCTGTCAGCGGCCAGAGCGCCATCACGCCGCGCCCCCAGGTAGCGGCGTCCATGAGTACATGCAGGCCATAACAGGCCAGGGCCACGCCTGTCCAGAAGCGGAAACCATCTCCCCGCCACCGCTTCATACCGGCGCCAAAGAGCAGGGACACGGCCGTGCCCACCAACAAACTGTGTGTGGCATTGTTGTGATACCGGCCAAAATCGCCGGTCAGCAGCCCCACCACCGAATCCACGTCCGGCAGCAGCGAGAAACCGGCCGTTACCAACAGCAAACCGGGCAGCGGCCCGATGCCCTTGACTACCGGCTCTGGTTCATGGCGGCGGGCCATCCGGTAAATGACGTATCCGGCGGTGAGATGCGCAATCGGTGAAGGCATTTAGTAACACTCCTGTAACTTCATCAGTTCCAGATATGCCGCCGCAAACCGTTGGCCAATGGTCTGATGGCTTTCGGAAGTGAAATGCAGCCCATCATGCAACGATAAATCGTCGGTGGTGATCATGGCTACACAAGGTAGATTGACGGCTGCCTGCTGTTCTTGTATTACCAGCCAATGGGGAAACGCCTCCGGTGAGGGCGGGCTGCCTAATTGGGCAAAAACAATCGGCAAGTCTGGCTGCGCCAGATCACGGCGCAGGTCATGGATAAACTGGCTAAACCGTTCCCCATAATCATGCGCCGATAGAACGCGCTCGCTGTAATACACCGGGTCCAGCGCATCCGCCTCACCCTGAAAAAAAAGAAACCCCGTTAACTCGCCCATCATACTGGCGGCGGCAATGCGTTTGAGGCAAGAGCCGTAGAGGGTGTCATCCCCCAGGCTGCGTCGCCATTGGTGGAGCGTTGTGTCCCCTTTGGCGCAAGGAATCAGCCCCACGACCATATCGGGATGTTCGTCGAGCAAGGCGGTGGCAAAGGCCACACCGGGGCTTGTGCCCAGGCCGCTGCCGCTGTCCAACGAAACCAGGTCAACCTGCCCTTCGGAGTGGTCGGTGGGTTCGCTGGCCAGGCGCCAGCGGTAATCATTGCCAAACAGGTAAGCGCGGGGGTGCAGCGTTTGCTCCGCCGGTAAGGGCGACCAGCCAGACATGTTGGACTGCCCGGCCAGGACAAAAAGAGCCACACGGCCGTGAAACTCCGCCGGCAGACCAACCGGGGGGCGTGTGGGTTCAGGGGGGGCCTCAACCTGGGGTGGTAGTACACGGGCCGCACGCAGCAGATTGCCCAGACCGACCTGGCGCTGAAACAGGATGCCGACGGCCGTGCCCACCAGCAACGCCGCCAGTACCCCTATCACAAATAACCGGAAGCCATTCATGCCGACTTCTCCAGTACGGCCGTCGTCTGCGGCGACCGGTTAGGCATCACCGGGTTGGCGACCAGCCAGTTGTCCAGCGCCAGGTAGTCCAGATTACCCTGTTGGAACGAGCGCAAGGCATCGGCCGGAGAGCAGACAATTGGCTCTTCGTGCATATTAAAGCTGGTGTTGATCAGCGAGGGAATGCCCGTCAGCCGGTGGTACGCCTGCAAAATGGCGTAAAAGTCTGGCGCCGTTTGTTTGTCAATCAACTGCGGTCGCGCTGTGCCATCCACATGCACCACCCCCGGTGATTGGGCGCGCATTTGTGGCGTGCAGTCAAAGGTGATGGTCATAAAACGGGCCGGGTCTTCGGCGCCCGCCATCCCCTGGTAACAATCGGCGGCATGTTCAATCAGGGTAGCCGGGGCAAAAGGCATGAACTCGGTGCGGTGTAAGTTGTCGTTTAGCCAGTCGTTCACTGCCGGGTCGGTGGTCTGGTAGAGGATGGAACGATGCCCCAGGGCGCGTGGCCCAAACTCCATCGGGCCGGTAAAGCGGGCCACCACGTGCCCCTGCGCCAACAGTTCAGCAATACGGCCGTGAATATCCGCCTCATAAGTGACCGGGCAGCCTGCCTCCCGCATGGCGCGTTCCACTTCGGCATCGCTGTAGCGGGGGCCGTAGTAGACGTGGGCTAACGGCTGCTGCAATTCGGCCACAGGTACACCCGGCGCGGCTGCCAGCGCGGCCAACGCACTGCCGGTAGCCAGGCCGCCGTCATCCATGGCCGGGTAGATGAAGATGCGCGCCACTTCCGGCAGTTCGTGGATGCGCTGGTTGAACTTGACGTTGGCGAACACGCCGCCGGCCACCGCCACCTGACGCAGCCCGGTCTGGCGCAGCCAATGTTGCACAAAAGCCGTCCCAATTTCTTCCAACACCAACTGCACGCTGGCGGCTAAATGGGCGCGGTCAAAATCGGCGGGCAGCCGCTCGCGCAGCCGGCGCAAAGCGGAACGGTGGTACATGGGCACGCTGTAGCGAATCTGGCCCGGTTCCTGGTAGCGGATGAACTGGCGCAGAATATCGGCGTAAATCGGCTGCCCCAGCGCGGCCAGACCGGTTACTTTGCCTTCGTGTTTTTCGGCCTTGAAGCCGCATAGCTCGGTGATATAGGAGTAGAAGTTACCCAGGGAGTTGAAGCTGTCTACGGCCGTCAGCCTTTCCAACTGTCCGCCGCGCCCCACGTAGACCGTGCCGGATAGACCATCGCCGCCGCCATCCAGCGTCACCACCAGCGCCTCATCAAAGCTACTGGCGTAATAAGCGGCTGTGGCATGGCAGTAGTGGTGGTCATAAAACGAAACCGGCGCGTTGATGCCAAAATCCTGGCGCAAAATGGCCGGAATTTGCCGCAGCCGCTCCTGTGAACGCAGCCGCTTCACCTGGTGGTGGGCTTTCCAGGCAAAGGGGAAACGGCCGAACAGCGGCGCTAACGTGCCGCTGAGGCCATCAAACCGCCGCGTCTTTAATTCGGCGTCGTCAAACCAGCCTTTCCAGGGAATGGGGTGTGGCTCAAACACGCTCACCTTTTGGGCCACAGCCACCTGGTCAATATCGGTCGGGGCGACCCCGGCCACAGCCAATACCTGCTCAATAGCAGCACGGGGCAGGCCGCTGGCCAACTTCATGCGGCACAATCGCTCCTCGGCAATAGCCGCCAGGACACGGCCGTCCTGCAAAATTGCCGCCGCCGAAGGTTTACTATCAATCAATCCCAATACAATCATCGTCGCCTCTTTGCCGGTAATCGGATTACGGATTACGAGTTACAGATTGCGAATTACGGTTCACGGGTTACGGATTACCAGACCCCACTTACATCAACGCTTTCAACTCTGCTTCCAGGGCGGTGGGTGCGGCCTGGGTCACGTAAATTTCGTGCCAGAGCGACAGGTTCAGTAGCTGCCACAGGCGCACGTGATGGTCAACCTGTCCTTGCCGGTGTTCGGCAATCAGGTGGCTGATGGCTTCCCGGCGGAATAACCCGTCGCGGACAAAGGTGGAGTCAAGCAACACCTGTTCCAGAAATCCACTCAGCCGATCCCGGAACCAGTAGGCCACCGGGAACATGAACCCCTGCTTGGGGCGGGCAATAATGTCTGGCGGCAGATAGTTGGCTGCTAACCGGCGCAGGATGTATTTGAGTTCACGGCCGTGAATCTTCATTTGCGCCGGAAAAGCAGCCACGTACTCCACCAGTTCATGATCCAGAAACGGGGAACGCAGTTCCAGGCTGTGCGCCATCGTCATCCGGTCGGTCAGCAGCAGCGAATGTTCCGCCAGCCGCGTCATGTAATCGGCGTATAACATCCGATCCAGGTCATTGGTAGCGTCGGCGGCCCTGAAATATTGGGCGATGATCTCGCTGGAGTTGATCGCGCCCAACTGAGTCCCCAACCCGTCGCCATACAATGCCTGCTTGTCGGCGTGGCTAAAGCGGAAAAAACAGGTGGCCTCGGCGTAGCGCATGGCCGTGTCCGGCAGCAGCGAAAGCTGATGCAGCCAGCGCGCCTTTTGTGTTACGCTTTTGTAGGCAAAGCTATCCGGCAAATGTCCCAACACCGGGCCAACGATCCCTCGGCGCATGAAGCCAGGAAATTTCGCGTAGGCATTGACGTAGTTCAACCCCAGATACCGGTCAAACCCGGCAAATAACTCGTCGCCGCCGTCGCCGCCCAGCACCACCTTCACGTGCTGCGCTGCCAGTGCCGCCGCTTGATACTGGCAGGCGGCAATCGGGTCGGATGGCTCATCCAGATTCCAGATGAGATGGGGTAGGGAAGCGATCAGGTCAGAATGGACGGTGGCCTCCATATGCTGTGTTTCGTGATAGTCCGCTACCACCCGTGCGTAAGGCAGTTCGTTGAAATCCTGCTCGCTGACGCCAATGGCAAAGGTCTGGAATGAAGCATGGCAATCCTGGGCCATGACGGCTACCACCATACTGGAATCCATGCCGCCGCTGAGAAAAGCGCCCACGGGCACATCGCTGATCAGGTGGTCGGCGACGGTCTGCGCCAGTTTGTGGCGCAGCCCATCCACGAATTCGTTTTCCGACAGCGCCAATTTTTCACGGAAGGAAAGATCCCAATAACGCGATGTGGTTATTTGCCCGTCGTGCCAGACGAGAAAGTGGGCGGGCGGCAGCTTATAAATGCCGTGCAGCATCGTTTGCGGGGAGGGGATGAAACGCAGCGACAGGTAATGGTGCATGGCTTCCAGGTTCATCTGGCGCGGTTGGCCGCTGGCAGCCAGGATGGCCTTGATCTCAGAAGCAAAGAGAAATCTGTCACCGTCCCAGGCGTAAAAAAGGGGTTTCTGGCCGAGGCGATCCCGCGCCAGCACCAGCTTTTGCTGCCGCGCGTCCCAAATGGCGAAGGCAAACATGCCGTTGAGCCGTTCCACACAGCGTTCACCCATCTCCTCGTACAGGTGCAAGATGACTTCAGTGTCGCTGGCGGTACGGAAGATGTGCCCTTTTTGCAGTAGTTCCTGGCGCAAGGGACGGTAGTTGTAAATCTCGCCGTTGAAGGTGATCCAGATGCTCTCGTCTTCGTTGGCAATGGGCTGATGGCCGCCGGGCAGGTCAATGATGCTCAGACGGCGGCTGCCCAGAGCGACACGGCCGTTCACCCACACCCCCTCATCATCTGGCCCGCGATGGGCAATGGCCGCCAGCATGGAGCGGCAGTCGGCGGCCGGCGCGCCGACGGGATCAATCAATCCACAGATGCCACACATCAGAGTTTCACGGCCGTGACGGACAGCTTATAGGCGTACCGTTTGGCCAGCGATTCCGGCAGCAGATTGTACACCGGGCGGAAACCATATTTGTACAGCGCCGCCTTGACGCCATCGCGGCGCACCGGCAGGGCGCGGTAATGCTCCGGCACCGCTTCGAGGATATCACACCCTTTGAACATCGCCAGGATTTCGGCCTCGGTGTAAAAGGTGTTCACCGGCGGATCTTCCTCTTTGTATTCGATGTTTTCGCGGCCAACGTGGTGCATCAGGTACATCCAGGACGGTTTTCGGTAGAAGTGGGAGATCATAATCCGTCCACCCGGTTTTGTTACCCGCCGCGCTTCTTGAATGGCGCGTTCGGTGTTGCCGGTGGCGTGCAGGACACCGTTTGACCAGACGGCATCGAAGGTATTGTCGTCAAAGGGCAGGTCGAGGGCGTTGGCGGTATGCACGGCTTCGGCCTGCACTCCTTCTACTTCGAAGTGGCGGATGGTCATGGCGACGGCGTTGGGCGTCAGGTCGGTGGCGGTGACGCGCACGCCCCGCTTCAAAAATTCCAGGCTGTCATAGCCCATGCCGCAGCCGATTTCTAACAAATGTTTGCCCTTGAGCAGGGCGGATTCGCGCTCAATGCGCTCCATGATCCAGGGGAATTTATACGGGTTCATCCACGGCCGTATGTGGGCGTAAAATTCCGGCGTGCCTGGCTCAATGCTTTGGTCAGTGACGTATTGGAAGCCCAGGGTGTGGCTGTTCCAATAGTCGTGTACGGCCTGTACGGTTTGTGTCAAATCTTGATCCATTACGATTACCTCATTTGAGGAGTGGAGGCTTTAGCCGGAACGTTCCGGCTAAAGCCTCCACTCCGTCAGTTATCTAGCGTTAATTCCAGTCCATTTCGCAGCCCGATTTGGGGGTCAAAACCCAGGTCACGGCGGGCTTTGTCAATGATATAGGCGTTATCTTTCAAAAAGAAATCCAATGTGCGCCGGGAAATGGGCGGCTGGCGGCGCAGCGGTTTGAAGGCGATTTGGGCGGCGGTTCCGGCCGCGTTTCCCAACCACAAGGGTAGCCGCAGCCGGGGTGGGGGCACATCTTGCACCTCGGCCATCAGGCGAGCCAGTTCGGCAATGGTCACGGGGGTGGGGCCGGCGATAAAGTAAATCTGCCCGGCGGCCTGTTCCACGCCGGCGCAGAGTTCCAGCCCGTGAATGGCGTCGCTGATGTAGATGGGGTGGCGCAGGGTACGGCCGTTGCCAAACATGATAAACCGCCCCTTTTTGATGGTGCGCAGCAGCCGGGCGGTGCGCGGGCAACGGGGGCCATAGACCCAGGCGGGCCGGGCTACCACTACCGGGAAGCTCGTTTCATGGGCAAATGTTAAAGCGGCCTGTTCACCCAGCAGTTTGGTCTCCTCGTAGATGTTGGTGGGGCGGCAGACGGCCGTTTCATCCACTGGTGGCGTTTCGATTTTGCCGACCACGCCATTGCTGCTGCAATGCACAAAACGGCTAACGCCTGCCTCTTGTGCCGCCCGCAACAAATTGATGGTGGCCTCCACATTCACGCGATGATAATGCTCCGGCGGCAGGGTCACATCCAGATGGGCGCTGGCTAAATGGTAGACAACATCTACCCCTTGCACCAGGTTTGCCACAAGCGATTCATCGGCGACGCTGCCGGTGATGATTTGCAGGCGGGGATGGTCGGCCACATGCGCCAGTTGTTCCGTGTGCAGGTCAATGGTGCGCACGTCATGGCCTTGTGCTAACTGGCTGTCTACCAGGTGGCTGCCAATAAATCCGCCACCGCCGGTAATGAGAACCCTCATGTAATCTCTCCAAGGTGGGAAATTAGGAATTAGGAATTATGAATTATGAAGGGTGCGTGGCCCCGGTCCTTCATAATTCATAATTCATCCTTCATAATTGCCACAACAATGACGGCGTTGTTGGTGCGCGCCGGGCGTAGGGCGTCTAGTTTGCTGACCAGGCGCATCAGCGGGTAGGCCAGGGAATAAAGCCGGTAGGCGGCGCCATGTGTTTTTAGTTCGCCAGAGGTGGTGGGGGCGATGTGGCCGGGATCGGCGCCCCCTTTTTTGCGGGATAGGACGAAAACGTAGCCGTAGTTGATGGCTAATTCCACGATTTCGGTGAAGAAGCGGGAGTAACCGCCGCTGCCGGTGGGATGGAGATTGGCGGTTTGCACGGCCGTCTGTAACTCTGCCACTGTATACCCGGCGCGGGTGTGGCCGTACACTTCCGGGGTCATGCCCAGCCACCACTTGAGCCGGTTGGCCCAGAGTTGGGGATCACCATTGGGCACAGTGACAAGCAGACGGCCGTCTGGCCGCAGTACCCGCCGGGCCTCACGCAGAAAGGGCTGGTCGTCATCTACGTGTTCCAGCACGTCAATGGAGACTACACAGTCAAAATGGGCGTCGGGGAAAGGAAAACGGCCGTCGGGTACGTGCTGCACCGGATCGCCCAAAAACCGGCTCATTTCATCCAGGTTTTCGGCAGCGACATCGCCCCATGTCCAGCTACCGCCATGTTCACGGAAGTAATAATTGAGGGCGCCGTTATTGTCGCCACAGGTAACGAGCAGGCAGTTTTGACCGTCTACGCTGCCCATTAATTTGAGCAAAGCATCGAGTTTCAACTGCTTTTTCAGTGAGCGGCGGAACATGGTTAGCTGCCAGGGGGTGGTAGAAGTGGTCATGGTGTACCTGTGGGAAGAAGAGATTGGAGATTAGAGATTGGAGATTGGGCCAATGTTGTTTCGATTTCTTGACGGTAGTGGGTTTCGTTCCAGCCGAGTTCGGCGGCCATGAGGCGGGCGCAGGTGTGGAGGGTGGCGGCATCGGGCAGGCCAGCGGCCCCCAGCGCGGTGCGGCGCATGACTACGTCGCTTAAGGTTTGGGCCATGTCGTGGCGGATGGCGTGAATAATTTCAGCTTTGATGACGGGGGAATCGGCCGTAACCGGTTCGCCCAAGGCTGGATTTTCGGTGAGATAGGTCAACAGCTGTGGATACAGCGTGCCGTAAGTGGTGGCCAGGTGGCGCATACTGGAGTCGGTGATGGTGGACGGCCGTGTCGCCAGCGCCTCCTCTAAAAATGAAACAAAATCGGGCATGTCGCCGCCGGGCAAGGGGGTGTGGGCGGTGCGGCAGGGAACGGGGGCGCGGCCCAATTTACGCAGCGCCAGGTCTACCGCCTGTTGCGCCAGCCAGCGGGCGGTGGTGTATTTGACGCCGAGAACGGTGAGCAGGCTGGGGGTACCGTCACGGCCGTGATCGTAAATTGTGCCCTCGCGCAGCAGCCGCACCGGGTCGCCTTTGGTGTGGGCAGGCAGGAAGCCGGTGTGAATCTGGCGAATGTCGGCGCGGCTGAGGTTGGCGGGCGGGTAGGCGGCGTTGACGTCATCCAGGCAGCTTTGGATCAGGTCTTGGGTGAGGGAAAGGTCACGGGGATGGCCGATGAAGGGTTTGTGCCAGGTGCCAATGAGCGACACATCTCCCCAGGGTGCGATGAAAAGCATTTGCCCGGATGGGCTGATGACGCCGATGGTGGCCTGGGGCGGCAAACGGTGCGTAACCAGATTGAGCGCCAGGGATGGGGGATGAGGCTTGCGGCTGTTGGGCTTGAGCGGGTTCAATAGTTCATCCGTCCAGGCCCCGGCACAGTTGATTACGACATTGGCGTGGATTTCCAGTGGTTGGTGGGTGAGGGTGTCTACGGCCGTGACGCCGGTAAGCCTGCCCCCGCCCACAAAATCGGTGGCCTGCACGTAATTGGCAACGGCCGCGCCCTGGCTGGCCGCCGCCAGGATGAAAGAGAGCAGCAGCCGCTCAGAATTGAGCATTTGGGCGTCATACCAGAGGGCTGCGCCGGTAGCCTGGGGGCTGATCCAGCCGGCCTGCTCTTGATAGCAGGTGCGGTTGAGCAGACGGCCGTTGCCAATCCACTGCGCCGCCGCCATGCCCCGGTTGCGGTCAAAACCAATCCAGTTGTTTAATTGCAGCGCCATTCCCAGTGCCAGACGACTGCGGCTGAGTTTGGGCAGGGCGGGCACCAGGATGGGCATGGGGCGCACCAGGTGGGGGGCGATGCGCAGCCAGTTCTTGCGTTCCAGGGTCATGCGGCGAACGAGGGGGAGACGGCCGTCTTGCAGATAACGCAGCCCGCCGTGTATGAATTTGAGGCTGTTGGCGGAGGTGGCGCTGCCAAAATCGTTTTGCTCGATGAGGGCTACGGCCAGGCCGCGTTGGGCGGCGTCCCAGGCCACACAAGCGCCGTAAATGCCGCCGCCAATGATCAGCAGGTCAAATTGTTGGTTGGTGAGTTGGTGGAGATTACGCTGCATCATTGACCATTCAATGGTTGGACGATCACAGGCGCCGCCTTAACGCCGTAGCGGTCGGCGCCGGCGCTGCGATAATACATGAACCAGGTTTGCCGCTCCTCGTCCAGCAATATAGTGGCCTGGGAATAATCGTCAAACTGGTACGACTGCTGCACAGCACCCAGATTGGCCGGATCGTTCAGGTTAACCAGATAGACATCTGTTCGGGTTTCTCTCACGTTGTTTATGAAGAGGGCGTACACATTTTCGCCTACGCGGGCAAAACCGCCCATACCCCAGGCGCTCACGGGCATGAGCCTGCTGCGGGCAGCCGCGCTTTGCAGTTGCGCCAGGTCGCTGCCCCAGGCCACACCCAATTTGCCGCTTTGCAGAACGCCATTGGGGATGTAGTAGATGTAGGTACGGCCGTTGTCTGTAAACGCAATGATCGGGAATAGTTCATCGCCATAGGCCCATACCTGGGGGTCGGTGTGATCCAGAATGATCCCCTGGTCGGTGAAATGGATGGCGTCTGTGGCGGTGGCCAGACGGCCGTCGGCGTTAACCAGGTCAATGGTTTCTTCTGTATTGGCGCCGTAGACGAGATGAACGGTATCGTCAAGCACAAAGGCGCCGGCCGAGACGGCCCCTTCTTCAAGATAGTCATGGGGGAACCATTCGATTAGAGGATTGGCGGGGTGCCTGGTAAAGTTGATGCCGTCGGCGCTGGAGGCCACGCCAATGGCGCGCCAGGTAACGGTGCCGAATTCTTCGCTGTAATTATCCGCTCCTTGATAATAAAGATAGATGATGCCGTCTTTTTTAACGGCCGTGCCCGTAAAACCACCATACAAATAACGATCCCAATCGCCTTCACTGCCCTCGGAAAAAATTGTACCGTAGTCCACCCAATCGTCCGGTTTGGGAATGGCGATGGTTGTCGTCGGTGGTTTTGCAGGGAGTGGCAAAAAGACGGCCGTTGCCAGAAGTATCACAACAACCGAAAACAAGAGAAGAAACCAGCACCATGGCCGCCGCACGCGCGGTTTGTTCATGTCAGAAATCGCGGTCATTTGCGGGCAAAAGCCATAAGATGCCAGCCCAGTGGGCGCACTATGACTTTGGGTAACAGGTTAAAAAGGTTCACAAAGAGGGAATTATAAAGAATAGCTTTGGGACCGTGATGGAGCTGGGTCTTGACGGGAAAGCGTTCCGGGATGATCTGGTAGTGGGCAAACGGCCGTAATAACTGCCGGTATTCGCTTATGCTGTATTTGCGCAAGACGGGCGCATCTTCGTGTTCCAACCCCACGTTCATCAGTTTAGAGAGGGCATTGAGCCAGGAAACACGGTTGTAAACCATGCAGATAGCCTGCCCACCGGGGCGCAGCACGCGGTAGATTTCGGCGATCATGGCTTCAGGGTTGGCGGTGTATTGCAGGACGCCGTGAGCATATACTGCATCAAAGCTGGCGTCGGCAAAGGTCATGGCTTCGCCGTTCATTACGTGCAGGTCGCCGTCTAGTTGGTGGTGTTGGAAGTTTTGGCGGGCCAGGCTGACGGCCGTTTCCGACAAATCAATGCCCGTGACCACTGCCCCGCCCTGGGCGAAGCGTACCAGGTCTATGCCCACGCCACAGCCCACTTCTAACAACTGCTGCCCACGATAGCCGCTAAAGTTGACGACCTGTGGCAAATAGCGCAGCTTGTCGAAGCGGTACTCATCCAGTTCACGGAAAAACCCGGCAGAACCAACCGGATGGGTGGCAATTTCCAGATCGTGGATATGCTCATTCCAGTAGGCGGCAACGGCCGTGTGCAGATTGTTGTTGGGTTCTACTACCATAATTTTGGTAATCGGGTAATCGGTAAACGGTAATCGGTCACTATTTACCGATCACTGATTCCCGATTACCGTTTACTGATTTTGCAGCCAGAGTTCAAATAACATCATGGACCATAAGCGGTGGCTATGATTGGCACGGCCGTCCAAATGCTCTTTTACCCACCGGGTCACAGTCTCCGGTTGAAAGTAACCACGTTGGCGCACAGTGGATTCAGATAAGAGGTCGGTCAGTAACGGCCGTAGGGGGCCGACCAGCCAATGTTTGAGCGGGATGCTAAAGCCTTCTTTTGGTTTGCTGAGTATGGCATCTGGTAAACGGCCGTGCATGGCCCGCCGCAAAATGACCTTTGTCTGCCCCCGATACAGCTTCAAGCGTGGCGGCAGACTGAGAGCAAATTCAACAATTCGATGATCCAGCAGCGGCACTCGTGCTTCCAGCGAGACGGCCATACTCATGCGGTCTACTTTGGTGAGGATATTATCGGCCAGGTAGGTTTTCATATCCACGTATTGCTGTTGGGCCAGTGGTTCCAGGTCAGTCGCTTGTTGGAAGGTGCGCTCCAGGGTGGCAACGGCCGTGTGCCCATTCAACCCGGCCTGCATCGCCGGCGTATATAACCCGGTTTTGTCACGCTCCGGTAAAAACATCATCCAGCGCGTATGCTGCCAGGCCGATGGCAAAGCGGCCCCTTCAACAAATCGTTTCGTCTTGTTAATGACCCCTTTTTTGGCCGGTTGTGGCGGTATCCGGCCCATGATAGATGGCAGCATCCGCTGGCGTACCGTTGCCGGTAGCCAGTGATAATAGCGATCTAGCTGCTGGGCCACGTAGGTATCATACCCGCCAAACAATTCATCACCGCCATCGCCGGATAAAACCACCTTTACCTGCTGCGCCGCCACTTTAGAGACCAGATAGGTGGGGAAGATGGAAAAATCGGCCAGCGGTTCGTCCAGATGCGCCGCCAATTGCTCCACCAGGGGGCCAATATCCGGCGTCAATATCTCTTCGGTATGCTGCGTGTTAAAACCGGCGGCAATGGCGCGGGCGTAGGGCAGTTCATTGTAAGTGGCCTCGCCGAAACCAATAGAAAATGTTTGCACCGGCAGGGTCATGGCCTGGCTCATGCAGGCGACAATGGTGCTGGAATCAATACCCCCGCTGAGGAATGCGCCTAACGGCACATCGCTCATCAACTGCAAGCGCACGGCGTCTTGAATCAGGTCATGCAGCATCTCGGCGCAGGTGTTGTCATCGGCAGGTAATGGTTGCGGTTTGATTTCCCAAAAGGATTGGTGCTGGATGTGCCCGGCTTGAAAGTGCAGCCAGTGGCCGGGTGGTAGTTTGTGTACATCCTGAAAGATAGTCAGCGGCGAGGGGATATATTCCAGGGTCAGGAGGTGATCGAGCGCGGCCGGGTTAACCTGGCGGGGAACCAGGGGGTGGGCGGTGAGAGCTTTTAATTCGGAGGCAAAGATGAGGGTACGGCCGTTGCTCCAATAATAGAGCGGTTTAATCCCCACGTGGTCACGGGCCAGGAACAGGCGGCGCTGCCGGGTATCCCAAATGGCAAAGGCAAACATGCCATTAAAATGAGTGACACAATCAGGCCCATACTCCTCGTAGGCATGGACGATAACCTCAGAGTCGCCTTCTGTGCGGAACTGGTGGCCCTTGCGCTTCAGTTCCGTGCGTAATTCCCGGTAATTGTAAATTTCACCGTTATACACCAGCCATAAAGTTTCATCTTCATTGGTAAGGGGTTGTTGGCCTGTTACCAGGTCAATGATGGCCAGCCGCCTCATACCCAGGGTGGCTTCTTCATCGGTGTAATAACCGGCATCATCAGGCCCACGGTGGGCCAGCAGGTGGCACATCTGCCGTAAAATCTCGTCCCGGCGTGACCGGTCTGCTCCCACAATCCCGCAAACACCACACATCAGGCTTACTTCAGGGCGGGCGCCGTCTTTTCCTTGGCCTCTAAAAATGGCTGGTTAAACCGGTAGACCTGTTTCATTTTGTCCAGGTAATTTTCATGGTTAAACCGGGCTTCGGCAAAGATACGCGCATTGGCGCCCAGGCGCTGCCGCAAGTCTGGGTCCTGTAATAACCGTAGAATGCCCGCAGCCAACGCTTCACCGGTGGGATCAACCAGGCAGGCGATATCGTCGTTTAATACCTGCGTATGGGCTATCAGGTTGGTGGCTATGGTTGGTTTACCGGCATACAGGTAGCTGTAAATTTTCAAAGGGACTGAGGTGCCATCTATGCGGGGCGAGACTAAAATTTCGGCCAGTTCCATGTAGTGGGCGGCATCCTCTGGCGGCACCGTGCCCACAAACCGCACATGATCGGCAATGCCCAGGGTAACGGCCGTTTCCCGCCATTTTTCGATCTGCTGTTGTTTGCCGCCAACCAGCACAAAACATACTGCCGGGTTTTCTTTCACCACAACAGCCGCGCTCTCGAATAAAAGACCCAACCCTTGATAACGCTCAAACGTACCCGTGTACACAATGGGCGCTTTTCCATTCAGGTGAAGTTCCTTTCTGAGAGACTCGATTTGCGCTGCCTGCGGATGGCCGCTGCTAATGAAAAAGGGCAGGTTTTCCACCATCAAGGGGTTCACATTCGGGTTGATGCGCTTGACCAACAGTTCCAGATCCGCCCCGATGGTAATAACCGCATCTGAACCGCGTAGTGTAATCCTTTCCAGAACTTCAAACAGCTTCACCAGCGGTGACCAGTCGCCGAAGTTGAAATTTTTCAACTGGCGCGGCAGGCTGGAATGCATGTCATAAATGTGCCGTGTTCTGAAAATCCAGGCCAGAAAGACGCCAAAGAAAGCCGCTTCCTCATGTGTGTGAATAACATCATACTTTTTGGTCAGTAACAAACCAAATGCTTTGAAAAATAAAAGCAAATCAAGCAAAGGTTTTATCCATGATGGCCCCACTTTAACTTCTTTGATAAAAGGCACACGGGGAATACGGTGAATATCAACATTTGGAAAATGCACATCCTTACCAACGTGATAAGTGACCAGATCCACGTGGTGTCCCAATGTGGAGAGCGCCTGGAGGCGCTGATAAATACTCAGAGGTGTCCCTCTCGGTTCAAAAAATGGCTCTGGGGCTATCATCAATATTTTCATGGCAGTCACAACCTCAGAAGAAGGGGGAACGATCTCAATACGCTTCGATTGCCCTTTTTGGCGAATAACGTTACTAAACAATATCATCCGACGCATTTTATTCATCAGCAGTTAAGGGTTCTCTTAAGGGGGCAAAATCAAGGGGGGTAAAAGAAAACGGCTACCTTTGGGGGTAGCCGTTTCTTGGTTTAGCAATACTCCAGGAGGGAAGAGCATTGCTGGTTAACGGGTAATGTTACGATACAAGGAGGAGGGACATTACCCTCACCTGATCAGCGGTTGTTCCAGTCGCGTTTCTCTCGTGCCAGTTTTAGGGGGGAGGTTTCTCCTTGTACCGTTCACTGACCAGGATAAACATGATTATAACCCACTTTAGGCAATTAAATTTGTTATTTAGTCTCTATTCATTTTGCCTTATGTCTAGTTTGAACAGGGCTAGACCGAGCGGGGGTAAGGTGATCTGGATGGAGTAGGGCATATCGTGCCAGGCTACCGCTTCGGCCGTAAATGAGCCTTCATTGATGACGTGGCTGCCGCCATATTTCTGATGATCGCTGTTGAGGATTTCTACATAGCTGCCCGCATCCGGCACACCCAGGCGATAGTGATGCCTGACGACTGGTGTGAAATTGCAGGTTACCAGGACCTTATCCTGGGTAGTGGGATCAATGCGCAGAAAAGCCAACAGGCTGCGCTCGCTATCTCTGAAATCCAACCATTTGAAACCTTCCCAGGAGTTATCATCGGCGAACAGGGGTGTTTCACGGCCGTACACCACATTTAACTCCCTTACAAATTCCTGCAATCCCCGGTGGGCGTCGTGTTCCAATAGCTGCCAATCCAGGCTGCGCTCTTCGCTCCATTCGCGCCATTGTCCAAATTCGCCGCCCATAAAGAGTAATTTTTTACCCGGATGCGCCCATTGGTAACCATACAGCAGGCGCAGATTGGCATATTTTTGCCACAGATCGCCGGGCATTTTATCCAGCATACTCTTCTTAAGATGTACCACTTCATCATGGGAGAAGGGCAAAATGAACCGTTCACTAAAGGCATAGAGCAGCGAAAAGGTTAAAGTGCCCTGGTGGTAGGCGCGATAAACGGGGTCGTTGCTGATGTATTGCAACGAGTCGTGCATCCAGCCCATATTCCACTTGTAATCGAACCCCAGGCCGCCGTCCTGGGGGGGATGGGTGACGCCGGGCCAGGCGGTGGATTCTTCGGCAAAGGTGAGGACGCCGGGATACTTTTCATGCACCTGCTCGTTGAAGCGACGTAGGAATTCGATGGCGTCAATGTTTTCGCGTCCGCCGTAGCGGTTGGGCAACCATTCACCTTGTTTACGCGAGAAGTCCAGGTAGAGCATGGAAGCCACCGCGTCCACACGCAGGCCATCAATGTGATATTTGTCCAGCCAGAAAAGGGCGTTGCTGATGAGGAATTGGCGGACTTCATTACGGCCGTAATTAAAAATGTACGTGCCCCAATCGGGATGCGCCCCCTGACGTGGGTCTTCATGTTCGTATAGATGTGTGCCGTCAAAAAAGCCCAGCCCGTGCTGGTCGGTGGGGAAGTGGGCCGGCACCCAATCTACAATGACGCCAATGCCGGCCTGGTGGCAGGCGTCTACAAAGGCCATGAAATCATCGGGTGTGCCAAAGCGGCTGGTGGGCGCAAAATAACCTGTCACCTGATAGCCCCAGGAACCGTCAAAGGGATGCTCGGCTACCGGCAACAGCTCGATGTGCGTGAAACCCATTTCCTTTACATAGGGCACCAACTGTTCGGCCAGTTCCCGGTACGTCAGCCACTCCCAGCCATTCTTGCGCTGCCAGGAACCCAAATGGACTTCGTAAGCAGATAATGGGGTGTTGGGCGCATGGCGCTGCTCCCGGCTGCTCATCCAGCTTTCGTCTTGCCATTGGTGTTTGTTGATGTTCCACACCATAGAAGCGTTGTTGGGGCGCATCTGGCTGGCGAAGCCAACCGGGTCGGCTTTGGCCACGGTATAGCCTTTATACCGGGTTTTGAGTTCAAATTTATACAATGCGCCTTCGGCCAGTCCGGGAATGAAGATGGTCCAGATGCCGCTGCCGTGATGGAGAAGCATGGGATGGCGACGGCCGTCCCAATTGTTGAAATCGCCGATCACACTGACCCGCTGCGCGTTGGGCGCCCAGACGGCAAACCGCACCCCGGAGACGCCGTTGATGTCCAGTAACTGTGCGCCAATCTGTTCATACATGCGCAAGTGCGTACCTTCGGCCAACAAATGCTCATCAAAATCGGACAGCGCCGGTAGAAACGCATAGGGGTCTTCGTGTAGCTGTTGTTGGCCGTGATGGGTAACAACAGCCAGTTGGTAGTGCAGCGGCATTACCCGGTTGGGCAGCAGCAGTTCAAAAAAGCCGTCCCAATGTTGGCGCTGCATGGAGTAACGGCCGTCGCCTGTTACCACCTCTACCTGCGCCGCCTGTGGCATAAAGGCGCGAATGACGACACCATCGTCCACCGCATGAGGGCCAAGCACCCGAAACGGGTCGCCATGATTTCCGTTGACAATGGATTCAATTTCTTCGGCTGATAAAGTGTAAGATTCATTCATAGTTTCACCAGGGACGTTTCAGCAGGAACACTTGATTTGTCTGTTTTAGCGCAGGCAAGCCATTACCGCACCATGACCTGACCTGCTCGGCTACATTTTAGCAGAGGCTTGATACTTACGCGACTTTTGTCACCTGATTCCAGTAAGCTGGAAATTGCGCATAGACAGCGACACACTGCAAAGTCTCACACACCCAAAGAGGGCGGCGAGCAAGTTTCAATCCACGCTCCCCGTGTGGGGAGCGACCGGAGTTTGAGAAATGGGAGAGGGAGCAAGCCTGTTTCAATCCACGCTCCCCGTGTGGGGAGCGACTTTTCCGCCGCGCCCATCGGCTCGATCAACTCCTGTTTCAATCCACGCTCCCCGTGTGGGGAGCGACCCTCCTGGATGCCCTGGCCGCCATCTATCGCCAGTTTCAATCCACGCTCCCCGTGTGGGGAGCGACCCAACACTGCCGCCTACCTCCGGGTGGGGAGCCGTTTCAATCCACGCTCCCCGTGTGGGGAGCGACGTTTGATGGCGATGACAACCTGATCGCCAAAACAGTTTCAATCCACGCTCCCAGTGTGGGGAGCGACAGTATTTGCGCACCCGCGACGGGCGCATCCTCGACGTTTCAATCCACGCTCCCCGTGTGGGGAGCGACTGGCAGTATGCGCAGGAGATGGGGTATTTGCCGTGTTTCAATCCACGCTCCCCGTGTGGGGAGCGACCGCATCTACCACATCGCCCATACGGAACCGGTAGGAGTTTCAATCCACGCTCCCCGTGTGGGGAGCGACCTATTGGCCGGGGTGGTCTCCTACCTGAATTTGGAGTTTCAATCCACGCTCCCCGTGTGGGGAGCGACGGTGACACGGCCGTCTATGCCCATTCCTACGCGCGTTTCAATCCACGCTCCCCGTGTGGGGAGCGACGCTTCTCGAAATCTATGGCAATGTCCAGGCGCGGGTTTCAATCCACGCTCCCCGTGTGGGGAGCGACTCAGGAGATGGCGTATGATGGCTAGTGTGAATCTGTTTCAATCCACGCTCCCCGTGTGGGGAGCGACTTTATGGCCTGTAATAAAATGGCAAAGCACAGGTGTTTCAATCCACGCTCCCCGTGTGGGGAGCGACCCAAGACAACAATATCCATGAACGGTCTCATATGGTGCA